>JAPKZY010000047.1 GCA_026393535.1 Actinomycetota bacterium
TTCGTTACATCTAGGCGCACTCGCTCCGACAGTTCACAAGAACTGAAGGTGTGTATCTGGGAGACCATCCGAAAATGACCATTATCGACACTCACGTGGGCGCATCGACACATTCACAGGGCACAGGCTCTGCTTTTGTCGTATCCGTCGGCCAATGGATCACAAGCAGTGATCATAAAAAAATTGGACGTCTATTTATCGGGACCTCGTTATTGAGCGCTCTCCTTGCAGCAGTGCTCGGTTTGCTCTTTGGTCTTGAACGCATGAGTCCTGCACACATGCAGATCTTTAATGGTGACGCAACTCCGCAACTGTTTTCGTTGTATCAGTTCGCCCTTGTGTTCGGTGTTCTTGCTCCGCTCTTCGTAGGAATCGCAATTGCCGTTGTTCCAACGCAACTTGGTGCGCGCGCTGTGGCATTTCCGCGCGTTGCACAATACGGATTCTGGGCGTGGCTGTTTGGTGCACTGATGGTTGATATATCGATCATCGGCAATGGGGGCCCTGGTGGCGGAAGCGCTGACCTTGTTGATTTGTACCTGTTGGGTGTTGCGCTTGCAGCAGTTGGTCTACTTGCCGGAAGTCTTTGCGTAGCAACGTCGGTTCTTACTGCACGTGCACCCGGAATGACCCTTGACCGCATTCCTGCTTTTTCGTGGTCTGCTCTTGTGGGTTCGATTGCAACATTACTGAGTTTGCCGGTCGTGATCGGCACAATCATTTATGTCTACGTTGACCACACACACGCAAAATTGATTTTCGGTGGCAACAAAGGAATTGAAACCTTCTTGGGTTGGTCTTTGTCTCAGCCAATGACATTTGTGTTCGTCATCATGGCGTTCGGAGTTCTTGCAGAAGTTGCTCCAGTTACTGCACGAACTGAACAACCACTTCGCCCAATAGTTCTTGGAGGCCTTGCAGTTATTTCAACTGCGGTCCTTGGTGCTGTTACGCAGAGTGCGCACATTCTTGATTGGGCCGGAACAAACTCAGACAAAGTGAAGAGCACCTTGTTGCATTCCCTCTTCAACGGTTTGCCATTGCTCGGGATGCTTATCGTTGTTCTTGTCTCGCTCTTGTGTCTGAAGGTGGGCACGCCTCGAGTGACTGCCTCTTTCGCTTTGTCTTTGCTCGGCGCACTCATGATTATTGTTGGTGTGCTCGGAAACGGTTTGTACAACTTGAAGGCAGCATCGCTTGATGGCACTGTCTTTTCTGAAGGTGTTGTTTTGTACCTTGTCTACGGTGTCTTGTTGAGCGCCTTAGGTGCGCTGAGTCATTGGGCTCCACTCTTGTGGGGACGCGCCATTGACAACACAAAACTTCTTGGGCTTGCATTGATCGGCTTACTCGGAACAATCTTGGCTAGCTTCCCGCTGTACATCGCTGGATTTGCAGATCAGCCAGCGAACACAGTTATGGGTTTTGACTACGACGGACCGATAGCGCTCTGGAATGTTCTTAGTGGTCTCGGACACGCACTTATCGTTCTCACGGTTCTTGGCTTTGTCGCACTGCTCATTGATGCAGTTCGAAAGGGTACACCAGTTTCACAGGAGGCATCAGCATGACAATTGCATTACCAGCAGCTCCCGCACAGGCGCCACGTCGACAAATTCTTGTCGCAACGGCAATGGCCTCTGCTTCAGCATTCATGCTCATCATCGGAATGGTTGCAATGTGGTTGAAGTTTCGTGCAGGCGCGCCAACACGTGATTCATCTGATGGTTTGAAAATCATCAAAGATTGGATGCCAGCCGGAATCACAATTCCAGAGGTTGCAGCCAACGTCATGCTTATTACTTTCCCTGTCGGTGCATTAATGGCACAGTGGGCTGCTTACTCGGCAAAGCGCGATGATGCGCCACACCGTTCTCTCGCGCTCGCGATTTGCTTCGTGATGGGACTTGCCATTGTGAATGCGCAAATTGCTGTGTACAGCCAAATGAATATCGGATTGGCTGACGGACAATTTCAAACAATGTTCTATGCAATTACTGGCACGGTGTTGTTGCTGGTAGTTGGTGCGATGGTTTTTAGTCTTGTGGCCTTCTTTCGATCTGTTGGCGGTCGTGATAACGACACAGATGTGGTTAACGCCCACGCGTTCTATTGGTACTTCCTCACTGCAGCGTTTTCTGTGGTGTGGTTCGTGGTGTACGTACAGAAGTAGGTCAAGATGATTACCCCCGGTTCAAAATATTTCTTCGGCCTCACTGGCTTGTCACTGATCTCTGCAATTTTGTACATGGTCTTGGTGAACCCATCAGACCTCGGAGCAGTCGCACTGTTTGGTCTTGCCGCTTCAGGCGCCTTGATTGGCGCGATGGCATTGTTCACTCGTGACGGCGATGTTTACACAGATGAAGAAGCAGTTGCTGTGAATGCTGCTGCTGGCTCACCGTCATTCTGGCCAATCGTGTTCGCACTCGGTGCGGCACTTGTTCTTACTGGACTAGCAACCGTCCCAGTTGTTTTCGTTCTTGGTATTGCAGTACTCATTGCCGGTGGCGTTGAATGGACCATTCAGAACTGGGCAGATGGTGCATCGTCAGATCGTGAATTTAATGAGTTCGCTCGCACTCGTGCGATCAGTGCAATCGAATACCCAGGACTTGCCGCTGTCGGCCTTGGTGTTATCGCCTTCTTCTTTTCTCGGGTTGTTCTTGCCGTTTCAAAAGAAGCAGGACCAATCATTTTCATCGTGGTCGCCGCAGTGATACTCGTTGTCGGCGTGCTCATTGCAACCAAGCCATTCATGAAAGGCGCTGTCACGGTTGTTGTAGCGGTCCTTGCAGTCGCAGTACTGGCTACTGCTGGAACTTTTGCTGCCTTGTCAGGCGAGCGTCATGAACTTACCGTTGCTGCAGAAGCAGATCATTACGACGCTTCACATCGTGAATGTGGAGCAGAAGCTTCAGATCATTACGACCATCTCGCCAACAACACAGTGTCATTACGTTCTGCAGTGACCGCCACCATCTTTGTAAAAGATGGAAAAGTGTATGCCGAAGCTATTGGTATGACGAAGAAAGTAGACACCATCACTATTCCTCGCTCGAATGCAACGTCAGTCATGTTCCGTAATCTTGATGAAGAGCAGCATCGCCTCGTGGTCAACTTGGGCTCAGCCAAAGTTGCCACTACCGGGGTCGTTGAAAAAGTTGGTACATGCACACAACTGACTGGTAAGAACCAAGAACAAGTCATGACGCTAAAGATTCCAAAGCCAGCGACCGCCACTGAGCCCTACTCGTTCACAGTTCCTGGTGCTACCGGAGAAATCAAGTTGGTCGTGCCGTGAGTCACTCAGTCTCTCCCCACTCATCAGAAAAGGCTATGGATATCGTGAACAACGTGAAGTCATCAAGTCATCGCATTCGTAACTCAATTGCAGCGATTATTGGAATTGTTGTTCTTGCTGGTTGTGCCAGAAATGCACCGCAAGATACGTGGCAACCAAGAGGCCACAATGCAAGTGTCATTAACCATCTGCAGTGGATTATTTTCCCTATGGCCGGCGTTGTTGGTGTTCTCGTTTTCGCTTTTGCTGCATACACCTTCTGGAAGTTCAAAGACCGTGGTCAGCCAATTCCGTCACAAAGTCATGGAAAGCCAGTTGTTGAAATCATTCTCACGATCATTCCAGCACTCATCCTTACTGTTGTTGGTGTCTTCACATTCCGTGGAATCTTTGAACTTGCTAACACCGAAGACACTCAAATGGTTATTAACGTCACCGGTCAACAGTGGTGGTGGGAATATGACTATCCGGCGCAAGCTGACCAGGGCATTACACAACCGATTATTACGTCAGGCCAACTGGTTATCCCAGTCGGTACAAAAATCTTGTTGCGCGAAACAAGTCGCGACGTTATTCACTCGTACTGGATTCCAGCATTGAATGGCAAGAAAGATGCTGTTCCAGGTCGCATCAACTTGTTGCGCCTTCAAGCAGATAAGCCCGGAATTTTCGCTGGTCAGTGCACCGAATTCTGCGGACTGTCTCACGCCAATATGCGTATGGAAGCCATTGCGCTTTCTAAGGAAGATTTTGCCAAGTGGGTGGCTAATCAACAGAAGGACTACACGTCTCCTGCAGATGGATCACTTGCGAAGGAAGGCGAAGGCGTTTTCTTGAATCAGTGCATTCGTTGTCACCAAGTCAACGGTTTGAAGAAGGCTGATGGCACGCCTGCGCTTGCTGCACCAGATGAAAACGTGTATGCCGGTGCAGTTCCCAACCTTTCACACTTGATGTCACGGAACACTTTTGCTGGCGCAAAGTTTGACTTATTACGTAAGTCATGTCGCAGCGATGTATGGGATGCAAGTTCTGAAACCATTGGCGCGAAATATCTGGCCGGCGTATCTGAGTCCTGCTTGAATGCAACTGCTCTTCGTGCATGGTTGCGCAATGCGCCAGCGATGAAGCCGATGTATTCAGACCCTAAAAAGTTGGGTCCTTCTGGTGGTAAATATCGTGGTATGCCAAACCTTGGTCTTACTGAAACAGACATCGACAAACTCGTCGCTTACCTACTGACACTGAAGTAAACGGAGAACACCATGTCCACCAATGAATTAACTCTTACACCATCTCAGTCACCGGGTTTGGTTAAGAGCCCATTATCAATCTCACCGTCTCGGCCACTCGGTGCTGTACGTCGTCCGGTCAATACAACTGGCTGGCGTGAATGGCTCTTTACTGTTGACCATAAGAAAATCGGAATTATGTATGGCTGTGTCGCTTTTACGTTCTTCATCGTCGGTGGTGTCGAGGCTTTGTTTATCCGTTTGCAGTTAGCACTTCCTGACGGCCGCATTCTCAGCGCTGACAAGTACAACCAGATGTTCACCATGCATGCAACGACAATGATTTTCCTCTTTGCTATGCCCATGGCTGCTGCATTTGCAAACTATTTCTTGCCTCTGCAAATCGGTGCTCGCGACGTAGCTTTCCCGCGTCTGAACGCATTGTCATTCTGGTTGTTCGTCAGTGGCGGACTTATCTTGAATGCGTCATGGTTCTTAGGTGGAGCAGCTGATGGCGGCTGGTTCATGTATGCACCAAACTCTGGGCCGGTGTTCTCACCAAGTAATGGTGTTGACTTCTGGGTTCTCGGTTTGCAGATTGCAGGTATCGCTTCGCTTATCGGTTCAATCAACCTCATTGTCACTGTGCTCAACATGCGCGCACCTGGCATGACACTCATGAAGATGCCTGTGTTCACTTGGATGATTCTTGTGGTGCAGTTCCTTCTGGTGTTCTCACTTCCAGTAATCACCGTGGCTCTTGTGTTGTTGATGTTCCAGCGTTCGTATGGCGCCACGTTCTTTGATGTGTCGCAAGGTGCCGACCCACTTCTCTGGCAACACTTGTTCTGGATCTTTGGTCATCCGGAGGTGTACGTCTTGATTTTGCCGGGGTTCGGCATCATCTCTGAAGTCCTGCCAACATTCTCGCGTAAGCCACTCTTCGGCTATCCGTTTGTTGTGTTCTCTGGTGCATCTATCGGACTCGTCGGTTTCGGCGTGTGGGCTCACCACATGTTCGCCTCTGGTCTTGGCCCAGTATCAGTTGCAGTGTTCTCGATGGCAACGATGGCAATTGCCATTCCAACTGGAGTAAAAATCTTCAACTGGCTTCTCACAATGTGGGGCGGCAAAATTTGGTACACGGCCTCGATGAAGTTTGCTATCGGCCTCGTAATTCTTTTCACTATCGGTGGTTTGTCGGGCGTTACTCACGCAGTTGCTCCTTCTGACACGCAACAGACAGATACGTACTACATCGTTGCTCACTTCCATTACGTGTTATTTGGCGGAATGGTGTTCGGATTGTTCTCTGGCTTCTATTACTGGTGGCCAAAAGTTTTCGGAAAGATGCTTAATGAAAAATTGGGTAGCTGGAACTTCTGGTTCATGGTGATTGGTATGAACCTCACGTTCGGACCAATGCATATTCTTGGTCTACAAGGCCAGCCTCGCCGTATGTATATCTGGACCGAAGCTCGTGCTGGTGAAGGTTTCTTTAACTTCGGTTTCTGGAACCTTGTGTCATCAATCGGGTCATTCGTTCTTGCAGTCGGCATTTTGTTCTTCATCATCAACGTGATCAAGACCACTCGTAACCCGGAACGCGCTCCGCTTGACCCATGGGATGCACGTACATTGGAATGGCTCACAACAAGCCCTCCAAAGGTGCACAACTTTGATCGCATCCCAGTCGTACATCACCTCGATGAGTTCTTTCATCGCAAATATGTTGAAGATGAAACCACTCATGCCATGACTCAAATAGCAACCGGTGAAGATCTCATGCGTGCTGAAGAAGCAGCTGCGGATACTGGCATTCATATGCCTGGACCTTCGTACTGGCCGTTGCTCCTCGCAATTGGTGTTGCGGTACTTGGCATGGGAATCATTTACGGAACTCCAATCATGGTTGTTGGAGCGCTTGTTGTTCTCTTCTCGTCATTTGGATGGGTTCTTGAACCCTCAGTACCCGAACCGATCGATTTTGATTCACCGTCTCATGACGGTCACACGAAGGAGATAGCTCCAGTTGGCTGATATCGCAACACACGACACCGATCACGCAACTGATCACGGGCATCATTCCTCAACTGGCTTGTCAAACAACAAGCTTGCAATGTGGTTGTTCCTCGGATCAGAGTGCTTACTCTTTGGTGGTCTTATTTCTACGTACATGCTGTATCGCGGTCGCGTTCAGAACGGACCGCACTCGTCACAGATCTACGACATTCCTTTCACATCAGTCAGCAGTTTCGTTCTGTTGATGTCATCGCTCACCATGGTGCTTGCAGTGTCATCGGCACAACGCAAGGACGACGCGAAGACGAATCTTTGGTTGGTCATAACTGCCCTACTTGGAGCAACCTTTATTGGTGGCCAGGTGTACGAGTTCACCACGTTTTATCGTGAAGGCCTCGGCTTCACCACAAGCCTCTTTGGTTCAAGTTTTTACGCACTCACTGGTTTTCACGGCGTTCACGTTTCTGTAGGTGTCATTATGTTGTTGTCCTTAATGGGCATCATCAAAAAGGGCAAGATCACGGGCGACAAGGCCGAGGTCGTGGAACTCATTGGTTTGTATTGGCACTTCGTTGACATCGTGTGGATCATCATCTTCACATTGGTGTACCTAATCCCATCCTGATTGAGAGCGCATCATGACAACAGTTACTGAAAAACACGCAGACGCACACGAGCACGGAATGTCCGATGCTGGCTATATAAAGATTGCAATCATCTTGGCCGCCATTACTGGCCTTGAGGTTTCTACGTACTACGTGAACTTTGGCCCGCTGTTCATGCCGGCATTGCTCACCATGATGGTGGTCAAGTTCGTCATGGTCGTCTCATACTTCATGCATCTCAAGTTTGATAGCAAGATTTTCAGTTTCCTTTTCTATGTAGGTCTTGGGCTTGCGATTTTCGTGTATTGCATGGCTCTCGCTACCTTCAAGTTCTTCATCGCGTAACTAGCGAGGCGGGTCGGCAATGCTGATCGCTGGCATCGAACCCACACTCAATACTGATGCTTGGCGGTATCAGATGCACCCAGAAATATGGGTATTAGTTATTGGTCTTATCGCTGCCTTTGTGTATGCAATTCGTGTGGTTGGCCCCAAAGTCGTTCCTAATGGGGAAGTTATTTCTCGGAAACAAGTCGGAACTTTTTCCCTTATGATTTTTCTGTTATGGATTTCCACCGACTGGCCCATGCACGACATTGCAGAGGAATATCTGTACTCCATGCATATGTTGCAGCACACAATTCTTGCGTACATTGTCCCACCGCTTGCCTTGCTTGCTACTCCAGAATGGCTCTTTCGTCTGCTTGTTGGAGAAGGCCGCGCGTATCGAGTCATTCGGTTTCTTACGCGTCCCGTAATTGCGGCCGTCATTTACAACACAGTGGTAGTGGTGACTCATATCCCTGGGTTGGTTAATCGCAGCGCGGCAGGTGGGCCATTGCACTATGGCTTGCATGTCATTTTGGTAACGAGCGCCTTGATGTTGTGGACGCCAATTTGTGGTCCTGCAAAAGAATGGCGCATGAGCTACGGCGCAACGATGGCCTATCTCTTTTGCACATCTTTGGTGCCATCGATTCCAGCTGGTTGGTTAACATTTGCAACTGGCCCCGTGTACAAGCATTACGACACTCCAGTTCGCGTGTGGGGATTATCACTCCTGAGTGATCAACAACTTGCTGGCGGCATCATGAAGCTCGGTGGCTCCACGTATTTGTGGGGAATCATTATCACCATTTTCTTCACGCGCTTTATGAAGGGCTTCTTTGGTAATCAGTCATATAGCGCTAGAGAATCTTCTGACTCGTCTCAATGACGTTGGGTTAGCTCCAGCGGAAGCGTCGTGCGGCAATTGCTGGCGCAATGACGCCCCATGCGGCTAGCACTGCACACGGCATAACAAGGCCAGCCGAATCACCGTTCAATGTTGAACGCAGCAGATCAGCCAGAGCAGTTGATGGCAAGCCGCGAACAGCATTGCCAAGGAACTCTGGAAGTGAATCGCGAGGAATCACCATTCCACCCAGCAAAAGCAGCACCAAGTACAACCCGTTTTGTGCGGCCAGGTTTATCTCAGCGCGCAATTGGCCAGCAAGGATGAGGCCGATTCCAGCAAATGCTGATGTACCAAACAGCACCACAACAACCGCAAGAGGCCACGTGGAACCACCTGGTTCCCAACCGAGCGCGAGACCGAGCGACAACAAGATAATCGTCTGAATCAATTGCACAACAAACACAGACAAGATTTTTGCAATGACTAATTCACTGCGGGTCAACGGCGTGGCGCCTAACCGCTTCAACACCAAATAGGAACGCTCGAACCCTGTGGCGATTCCGAGACTCACCATTGAAGATGACATGATCGCGATGGCGAGAATGCCTGGTGTTAAGAACTGAATAGGTTCCATGTCGGCACTTGGCAACACATCAACAGAGCCAAAAAAGCCAAGCAGCAATACAGGAATAATCAGTGTGAGTAGTAGTTGCTCACCGTTACGTGCCAGCAGCATTAGTTCCGCGCGAAGCTGAATTCGAATGCGCCTCATTGTGCACCTCGAGTCAAACGCCGGTATGTATCTTCGAGAGATTCAGTACCCATATCGACGCCCAATAGTGGATGTGAATTGTCAGCGAGCCACTGTGAGATACGCGTCATCAACTGTGGTGTTGGTTCTGATGCCACTTCGTACACACCGTCTCCGATGGCAACAACGGGGCTGTTAATCGATACTGCAAGTTCTGCAGGTACGAGCCCCACTGAGGAAGTAAATCGCAAATGTTTACGTGATGTCAGCAGCGTAAGAATTTCACCGCTTGCAATGACTTTGCCAGAATTAAACAACACAGCATGAGTTGCGACCTTTTCTGCTTCGGCCATGTCGTGCGATGCAAGGACAACTGTGGTGCCTCGCGCTGCCAAATCACGAATGATGTCAGCAATAATGTCGCGGCCGTCAATGTCGACTCCCGACGTTGGTTCATCGAGAAAAATCACGTCAGGGTCTGCCGCTAATGCCAAAGCAAGCGATAGTCGTTGTTGCTCACCGCCCGACAGTTTGCGCCATGTGCCAGTAGAGCGATTCGATAACCCAACGCGTTCAATCAATTGCGTCGCGTTCACGCCTTTGTTATGCAGCGCGCAAAAATGAGACACCACATCACGAACACGCGCACTGGGGTACACGCCGCCACCTTGCAGCATGACCCCCATGCGTTCGGTCAACGCCCGATGGTCAGAGACGGGGTTAAGCCCAAGAACCCGCACAGAGCCAGACTTGGCGGTGCGAAAGCCCTCACAGACTTCGATGGTGCTGGTCTTTCCGGCCCCATTTGGCCCGAGGATTACCGTCACACTGCCCGATGGAGCCTCGAACGAGACATTGTCGACAGCCACGAGGTCGCCATAGGAAACACTCAGATTTTCGACAACAACGGACACGTCTCCACTTTACGAACCAAATGCCTCTCAGCACGAAAGGCGGGACAGGTAGCCTGAAATCCTGTGATTGATGTACGACTTCTGCGCACGAACCTTGATGGGGTGCGGTCTGCCTTGGCCCGACGAGGAAAGCCAGACCTCCTAGTGCAGGTCGATGAAGCCGTTGCCCTCGATACTCGCCTTCGTGAGATCAGCCTTGAGCGTGACACTCTGCGAGCCGAAGTGAACGACCTCTCGAAGCAGGTGGGCGCTTTACGTCGCGACAAGAAGAACGACGAAGCAGAAGCCCTGATGGAGCGCAGCCGTGCCGGTGGTGACCGTGAACGTGTTCTGCAGAGCGAAATCGACACGGTGCAAGATGCTTTGCAACAGATCATGTTGCGCATTCCGAACTTGCCTCACCCTGATGCTCCTGATGGTGCAGGCGATCATGAGAACCCAATCGTGAAGGGCCCTATTAATTTGCCTGCCACGTTTGGTGAACATCAACGCGTTCCTCATTGGGAAACCGCAACCGCTCTTGGCATTCTTGATAACGAACGAGCCACAAAAATTGCAGGTGCAATGTTCACCATGCAACGCGGCCTTGGTGCAACTCTTGCACGAGCACTGTGTCAGTTTGCGCTGGATCAAAATGCTGATGCGTTCGAAGAAATTCGCCCGCCAAGTTTTGTCACCACTGCAACACTTACTGCAACAGGCCACCTGCCGAAGTTCGCAGATGATGCATACGCCATTGAACGCGATGACTTGTGGGCTATTCCTACAGCAGAAGTTCCACTCACGTCTTTGCATGCCGGCGAAGTATTAGACGAAGCCGAATTACCAGTACGTCTTATGGCGTATTCACCGTGTTATCGCCGCGAAGCCGGAAGCGCTGGCCGTGATACGCGTGGCATGTTGCGTGCGCACGAGTTCGACAAAGTAGAAATTCTTGCCATTGCTCGCCCCGAAGATGCACCCGAATTACTGACTGAATTAGTTGGTCGTGCAGAAGCATTGATGGCCGCATTGGAATTGCCGTATCGCATTATTGAAATTTGTACAGGCGACATGGGTGGAAGTCATCACCGCAGTTTTGACATTGAGGTCTATGCACCTGGTTGCGATGCATGGTTGGAAGTCAGCAGTGTGTCGTGGTTCTCTGATTACCAAGCGCGCCGTGCTGATATTCGTTTCAAGCGCACTGGACAAAAGGGCACTGAAATTGCAAACACATTGAACGGTTCTGCACTGGCAGTTCCTCGCGTGTGGGCAGCGATCTGTGAAAACCATCGCCAACCAGACGGCAGCGTACGAATTCCTGATGTGCTTCTGCCATATATGCGCGGTGCCACACACATCACACCCAAGGCGTAATCATGGGCATCGCAGATCGCCGTATTCAATATGAAACAGCGGGACTCGATATTGATGACCTTCTTGCAGATCCCATCACGCAATTGAATGTCTGGTATCACCAAGCTGAAGAAGCTGGCGTTACTGAACCCAATGCAATGGTGCTATCAACAGTTGATGCAACAGGCAAGCCTGACTCTCGCGTGTTGCTAGCACGCGGTATTGATGCACGCGGCATAACATTTTTCTCAAATCGCACTAGCGCAAAGGGAATACAGATTGCTGGCGAATCACGAGCCGCAGGAACTTTTGCGTGGCTCGACCTTCACAGACAAGTGCGTATTCAGGGAGTCATATCTCAGGCGACTGATGCAGTGAGCGACGAATACTTCGCCTCGCGACCACGCGCTTCACAATTAGGCGCGTGGGCTTCTCCTCAGTCAACTGTTATTGGCAACAGAGAAGAACTTGATGATCTCATCGAAGAAGTCACTGCGCGTTTTGAACACACTGAAGTTCCACGTCCGCCGCATTGGGGTGGCTATGTCTTATCAATTGACCAGATTGAGTTTTGGCAAGGCAGACCAAGTCGCTTGCATGATCGATTCCGATACACACGCAATGGCGTGGTGTGGCGCGTTGAACGTCTCGCGCCGTAACTTTTACTGCTTGCCCATCTCCGAGCGATTTTCGATGTCGCGGTCTGGTCCTGGAGTCTTGTCGAGCAGTTCCACTTCAATGCGGTGCAATGTGCCGGTGAACGGAAACGGCGCCTCATACGTAGTGCCGACTGGTGCGCCGTTGTTGCGACCAACATGCAAACCATTAAATGGCATCCACCCGCGAATAATTCTCGGGATGTCAATAGATGCAACTTCGACGCCATCAACAGACAATGTTCCACGCCCGGAAGCGCGTTCCACTTTTGTGAGTTTCCAAGTAATTACGTGGTCCCCCGGAGTCAGAGATTGTGTGCCACGAACTTCATGTCGTTCTAGAGGGAAGTGATAGTGAAAACAGGGCTTTCCATCTTGAACAAACATCACGATGCCAGCCCAACGGTCGCCCTCTGACAACAACACACCTTCACAACCATTTACTGGAACTGTGATGTGAGCTGCGATTGTGTAACTGGTGTTTGTGAGACGAGGAGCAGCATCAGATGGGACCCGCTCGAGACCTGGCCATAATACGAATTTCTTTCGCACTGGTCGACGCAAACGAGAACCGCTTCCATCGTCTACTGGAAGCACTTTGTACTTTGCAGCTTCTTCCCACCACAGCGCTTCAAGTTCTCGAAGTTTGTCGGGGTTCGCTGTTGCAAGATCATTTGTCTCAGAGAAGTCGTTATTGAGGTCGTATAACTCCCACACGTCTTGGTCCATCGTTGTGCGGGGAAGATGTAATGTCACTGCCTTCCAACCATCAGCAACAATGCCGCGGTGACCAAGCATTTCGAAGTGCTGCACTTTCTTCTTTGTTGGAGCCGAAGCGCCTGCAAACGTGTATGTCATTGGTGTTCCGTGCAACGGCATCTGGTCAACACCGTTCATTGCTTTTGGTAAACCAACGCCAATGACTTCCAACATTGTTGGCGATACATCACTTACATGATGGAACTGGTGGCGCAGTGTTCCGGCTTCTGAAGCATCGAACCCTGCTGGCCAATGCATAACTAGAGGGTCGCGCACGCCGCCGCCATGCGTGTTCTGCTTGTAGAACTTGCACGGGGTATTGCCGGCCATGGCCCAACCAAGCGGATAGTTGTTGAACCACTGTGTTTCGCCAATCTCATCGATCTTGTCAATGGATTGCTCGAGAGTGATCGGTGCGCGTTCAAAGTAGCGACCTTGATGCATCGTGCCAAAGTGGCTGCCTTCCTGTGATGCACCGTTGTCGCTCATCACAATGAAGATTGTGTTTGTGAGTTGACCGATTGTCTCGAGAGTGTCAATAACTCGGCCGATTTGTTGATCAGTATGCGTAAGCATCGCGGCATAGGCAGCTTGGAATCGAACAAAGAGGCGCTTTTCGTCTGCATTAAGTTCGGTCCACGCACGGACGCCTGGATTTCGTGGTGGCAACACTGTGTCTTGCGGGATTATGCCCATAGCTTTTTGACGAGCGATTCGTTCATCACGCGTTACATCCCATCCTTTTTCAAAAATGGGTACGTATTCATCGATCATTTCTTTTGGAACGTGGTGAGGTGAGTGCCCTGCTCCGAATGCCATGTATAAGAAGAACGGCTTTTCTGGTGCCAAACTCTTCTGCGATGTGATCATCGACAAGGCACGGTTCGTAATGTCAATCGAAAGGTGATAATTCGGATCATCGGGAGTAGCGACATGATGGTTGTCTTCAGTGAGAAATGGTTCCCACTGGTTCATTGCGCCATCCATGAAGCCGTAGAAACGATCAAATCCCCGTTGTGTTGGCCACTGATCAAATGGACCAGTCGGGCCCGTGTGGTGCATGGGGGTGAGGTGCCACTTTCCTACTGCGAATGAGTTGTACCCGACACCACGGAGAATTTCTGGCATCATCGCCGCATCCTTCGTTATTCTTCCTCGATATCCGGGGTAGCCCATGTCGTAGTTTGCAAGAGTTCCCATACCGACCGCGTGGTGATTACGACCTGTTAGCAATGCCGCACGTGTAGGAGAACACAACGACGTGGTGTGAAAGTTTGTGTAGCGCAATCCGCCTGCGGCTAGGCGATCGATATTCGGCGTTGCGATTTCTGATCCGTAACAACCAAAGTCGGAATAGCCCACATCGTCGAAGACGCAATACACAATGTTCGGTGAACCTGGGGGAGCAACGATGTCTCCGTCCCAGGAAGGCGTCGATTCCGCCATCGTGCGTCCGATTTTTTGCTCAGCCATACGGCCCCCTTTAGCTCTCTAGACGAAACTTACTGGAGCACGGGCGTTTCTGAATTAGCCAGGCCAGGTGGTGGCACAGTCCACCAAGGCGTCAATCAGGCTTTCAGTATGTGGGGTCAAGCCGGGGCCTTCCCAGTCCCACCAGAGTGGGCTAGAACCCCGCACTCGAGGCGGTAGTTCCAGTTGTACGCCAGCATGTTCCACCACATTGACGGGGTTGTCTTGATGCATGCCGCGAAGGTTGCTCGGAATTTCATCAATGTCATCAATGATTGTGTAAGCAGGTAGATGCGTGCGCAATGTTGCGCCAAGGTGAGACGCGAGACGACGGTTGCGCCCACCAAGTAGTAGCGATGTGAAGAACCCGGCACGACCAAAACCGTGCACGGTGATCACAATGTTTACATGAGAGAGAAAAGATGCGAGTGCTGGTGATTGGTCAGCTGTCACTGTGTGTGACGGAAGATGCCATTCAAGTTTGTCTGGTAACTGAATTCCGTAATACGAGGCACCAGCGCGTTCTGCCGCACGTGCTGCAATGGTGTCTGTCATTTCTTCAAGCGCGCCGCCATGAAATGCCATAAATCCAAACGTGGACCGTAATGTCGACTCTTCGGTGACGTCATCGTATTGCAATAATTCAGACAGGTTCATGGTTACTTGCTCTGAAGTGAGGAACGGCGGATAACTAAACCGGCAGTTGCGATGATGATACAAAAAACAATCAGTAATGGGTACACGCCAGCATCGTTCAAGAATTCAACAACGTTTGTTTGCCAATTCTCAACGCGAGATGTCACTCCGTCTGATCCGCGATCAGTAATTGCGCCCAACCAGTACCACGTCACATATAGCCCAGTTACTACAACAAACACAGCGGAGACTTTGTCAAACCACTTGAAGCTCTTTTTGATCGTTGAGACCAGCCCGACGCGGGCAAATGCCAACGCAACAGTTAGTGATGTCACTAGCAGTCCCATGCCAAGCCCGTAGAGGACAATGCTGATAACTCCGGAGACAAAACCATTCCTGTTAATGGAACCGAGAATGACTGAGACCAAGAGACCAATTGTGCATCCGATGGAAGCAATGGCGTACACAATGCCGAACAAG
This sequence comes from Actinomycetota bacterium, assembly GCA_026393535.1. Taxonomy (GTDB): domain Bacteria; phylum Actinomycetota; class Acidimicrobiia; order Acidimicrobiales; family Ilumatobacteraceae; genus UBA2093. The sequence continues at coordinate 15,345 of JAPKZY010000047.1, forward strand.
AACATGTTCCATGTAGTGCGCTTGCGTTCTACAGAAACATCTGGCTGGGCAATGGGTGGTTTCCACCCGAACAACATTGCGATACCCATAGCTACGAGGCCAACACCGATCACCAGCGCAGCATATTTTGCGTTGTCACGAATGACAGTTGTAAATGCGCGCGAAATGATTCCGACAACAAGGAACAAACCAATGAAACCTGATGACACTGCGATGCCAACGCTTAGTCCACGCCGCAATGTTGCTGTCTTGTGTTCGCCCTCACGTTTGAGTTCAGTACCGAGGTAATACACAAGGTATGTAGGCAAGAGAACAAAGCCGCATGGGTTCACTGCCGCCATGATTCCAAGAAGGAAGCTGTATGCGAAGTTCCCCTCGATTGCAATCATGGCGAGACTTTCAAATCTTTCGTGAGAATCGAATCGATTTCAGCCGCAGTTATCTCGCCAGCTCGTCGAGCAACAATTCTTCCTGAAGTATCAAGAAAGAATGTGGCGGGAAGTGTGACAACGCCCGCTGCAGCAAGTTGTGTTCCGTCATCAATGAATGTCGGGTACGTGATGTTGTACTTCTTCAGAAATTCGGTGGCAACTTCACGCGAGTCATTGGGGTTAATGCCAATGAAGTCAACGGTGGCTGCATATTTTGTGCTTGAAGCAGACAGTGCCGGCATTTCTCGTTTGCACGGCTCGCACGTTGAGAACCAGAAGTTCACCACCATCGGTTTGCCAGCAGGAGTAATAGTTCCTTTGTCGCCGGTGGCATTATCTACCAACTCAACGAATGAGAATTTCTTGCCCGTATTACTGGCATTTGTACCGATGGTGGGTGACTGCGTAGTTATGGGTTGATTGAGATTGACGTCAACGTTGTTGGTGGGCCGACTAAGAGCCCACCCACCAACAACGCTGACAAGTAGTACAAGGAAGGGAACCAGAAATCGTGCGGTACGGCGGTTCCACTTCATGTACTCAGGCTACGAGGTGACGTGGAATTGGTACCTCTTCGATGACAAGCGCTGGTCTGATTTTTGTGGCAGGGCGTCCGCGAGGGCGTCTGACGCCCACGATTCTGCCCATCTCCAGCTGTTCGCCTCCCCAGACTCCCCAAGGCTCTTCACGCTCGAGAGCACCAGAAAGGCACGCCTCTTGGCCAGAGCACTTTGAGCAGATTGCTTTCGCGCGCTGCACGTCAACCCACTCGTCAGAAAAGAAGAGGTAGCTCAAGGTGCCGTTGCCGTCTGCGCAACGCTTGGCGGACAAGATGAGGGGCTGCTCTGTGAGCGTTGTGCCTCCCATGTCGGTATTGATTGATGTGTACATGTTCTCTGTTCCTTTCGATTGGGTTGAGATCTTTGGTAGGTGGGTGGATAAAACAAAAAGGCCGCTCGGGATAATTTCCCGGCGGCCACGTAAGTGTGTGTTGTGATCTTGAGTTAGATCAGAAACCCACGGGGCTGCCGGGTGCGACGCTTATTGGCGTGATTCGCTGCCGGTGACGACCACATGGCATATGCGTGATCGACCACTGTTGACGCATAGGTAAACGCCACGGCTGTTGCCGTGGTACCCATAGTTGCGGTGGTCAAAGGGTTTGCTCTAAGCGGTCCGAGGGGCTTCATGTGACCTATTGTTTCGACGTGATCTTATTTAAGTCCTGGTCCTTTTCGAGCCGATCAGTTGGGGTGCTTCTTGTTGGAGTTCTAGCTGGTGTCACTATTGGTGGTGGTGTTGGTGTGATTGCTGCGTCATCATCAAAAACTGTGACGGTGTGCGCCAACAAAAAAACAAATGTGTTGCGCTACGCCAAAAACGGTAAGTGTGTGACAAAAACAGAAACAAAAGTTACGTTGAATCAAACGGGTGTTGCTGGTGCGAAGGGTGATACGGGTGCTGCGGGTGCGAAGGGTGATACGGGTGCTGCGGGTACAAAGGGTGATACGGGTGTTGCGGGTACAAAGGGTGATACGGGTGTTGCTGGTGCGAAGGGTGATACGGGTGCTGCTGGTGCGAAGGGTGATACGGGTGCTGCGGGTGCGAACGCAACGTTGGCTATTACTCAGCAATCAGTGTGTGATGGAACTGATGCCGATACGACTGCTAATGAGGTGTGCAAGATTGGTATGACTGGTCCTGGTGGTGGGTTGATTTTCTTTGTTGATTACTACAATGAAGACGCAACCTATGACTATCTGGAAGCAGCCCCGACTGATGGCGTGTTCGCCTCAAGTGCAACAACCGGGGTGTGGGCAACAACTGTGGCAAAGTGCGGCGCAACGACCCCACAAGCAACTTCTTGTCAAACCGCCACGATCTACACAGAAACTGGCGTCGCTCTTGCAACAATCAAGGGTGCGCATCGAGGGTTGTTTGGTGGCAAGGCCGCTACTGCTGCAATTGTTGCTCGCCATGACGCAGGGTCAGTTGCCAAGAATTTGTATGCAGCCGGTGTTGCTGACGATTATGTAGCAAATGGAGTGTCCGATTGGTGGTTGCCGTCCCGTAACGAGTTGGCAAAGATGCAAGAGAATTTGAACGAAAAGGGTGTTGGTGGTTTTGCTTCTGACTACTATTGGAGTTCGTCTGAGGTCGACGCTTACAACGCGTGGTTCCAGGACTTCAGCTACGGGTTCCAGGGCTTCATCAATAAGGCGGCCACTTACTACGTGCGTCCAGTGCGGGCTTTTTAACTATTCATCTATTCATCTATTTGTGTTCTGCCCGCCTTCGGCGGGAAGAACACAAGAAAATTATTTTTGCCGATGTCCACAAGCTGATGTTGTGTATTCTTGAGAAGCTGGCCTCAAGTTATTGGTGTCTTAGAGGTGCGAGATGCTGAGCATGATTTGCACTTGAAGTGCAACCAGTGCCAACCCACACGAAATACCAACTGTGATGCAAACGTTCAATCGTTTCTCGATTATTTCTAATCGTTTTTCAATGAATTCAATATCACGGGTGCGGGCGACATCTGACCAGCCAGAGGGTGGCAGATGTTCCATCAGTGAGTTTGCCACGTCATCTCCCAGTTGTTGTCGCAGTCCGACCTGCTTGTCGAACCGCTGTGCTTCGCCGATACTCATAGTAAGTCCCTTTTTATGGTGTTGTACAGCGATGTGTGCATATTTGAGGAGCATTGGAAGCACCTCGACATATTTCAAGCAGATATCGTCACAGTGATGTCGTTTCGTGATGCTGCTCTGAGCTTTCAGATGATTGAAGGCCCCGGATCTGGTCGGCAATTCACTGCCAGGCGTCGAGTTCGCTTGGGTGATGCCACTCCGAACGGTCGCTTACGACTTGATGCGGTGGCGCGGTATCTGCAAGATGTCGCAAACGACGACACACGTGATGCCGACTGGAGCGACCCGCATTGGTGGGTAGTGCGTCGCACCGTTATTGATGTGCATCAGTTTCCGGAATACATGCAAGAGATTGATCTCACCACCTGGTGTGGCGGAATTGGTTCGCATTGGGCAGAACGCCGTACACGCATTAGTGCTGTTGATGGGACGCCACTCATTGACGCAGCGTCGTTATGGGTACATGTTGATGAGGTGACGATGCAACCAAGCAAAGTACCGGCCGATGTTGTTGATATTTTGGGTGCGTCTGCAGGTGGTCGCGATGTGAACGCACGGCTCTTGTTGCGTGACAAGTTATTTGATGAGTCACGTATTGAAATGACACCGTGGCCTTTGCGCTTTGCAGACTTTGATGCAGTGGGTCATATGAACAATGCCGCATACTGGGTAATTGTTGAAGAGTTTCTTGCGACACACCGTGATGTTCGCGCTCCACTGCGCACAATTGTGGAGCATGTGGTGCAGGTGGAACCTGGTCAGGAGCCGGCTCGACATGTTGCTTCTGGTCGAGATGACCTTGAGTTACAACTGCGCGTTGGTAGCACTATGCATGCTGCAATGTGGTGCGGGCTTAACCCTTAAGCACGTATTCGTACGCGCCATCTTTGTCGCGTCGTTCAAAATCTCCGAGAATACGTAGGTGTTCAAGGTGCGCAAACGCTTCGCTGTCTGCCATTGCGCCTTGCGCACGCGGCGAGAACAAGTGCGTGGAAAACTCCATCACAGTTGCCGGACGACTGAGGTCGGCACTGGTATCGCGGAGTTTTTGCAAACGCTCAACGTGGTGATCTTTGATGGCTTGCACTCTGTCGCCCACATTTTCAAACGGGGTTCCGTGTGCTGGCAATGCAATATTGATTTGGTTTGCAAAGTGACCAATTTTGTCGAGCGAGTCAAAAAACAATGTCAGCGGATCACCGTGCGCAGTGAGCCCACTGATGTGTGGAGTAATGGTAGGCAACACATGGTCGCCACTGAGAAGAGTGCCTGTTTCTTGGTCAAATAAGCACAAATGGTCGTGAGTATGACCAGGTGTGTGCACTGCAACCCATTCGCGTCGCGCGAACTTCATCCGGTCTGATTCATTCAGTCGCACCGACGGCTGTGGAACCTTCATCAGTTTTGGAAACCTGCGCGCAACGCTCATGCGTGCTTTGCGTTGCCATGGCATATCCATTGCGGGTCCACCCCATGGTGGAGCATCAAACGGGCTGCGCATCATGAGTGCCATTTCCTCAGCATCGACATCAGGTGGTTCTGCTGGGTCATAGAAGGTGCGGAATAAACGGTGGGTGATGATGTCTGCACCTGATTCATTGCGCAAACGTGCTGCACCGCCGTAGTGGTCTGGGTGACTGTGGGTGACAATGATTGAGTGCACGCGTTTCAGGGGCACGCCGATTGTTGCCAACCGATCTGTGAGCGCGGTCCATGATTCTTTTGTGGGAAGACCAGGGTCGACTACAGCAACACCACGTTCGTCTTCCAATACATACATGTTCACGTGGCCAAGGCCCGTGATGTTTGCTGGCAACTGTGTGCGCAAAATTCCGGGTGCGACTTCGACAATCTCGTCTGTCGCTTGAAGTTGTTCAGACTTCAGCGGGCGAGGAGTGTCTGTACTCATTTACTCGGCTTCTTCACTTCGGCAGGGTCGCGAAAAATTAAGCTGCGGTAGTAACGCATTTCTTCAACACTGTCACGAATGTCATCCATGGCGCGATGGTTTTGACCGGCGCTTGTTTCACGACCATACGCAATGTTCGGGTACCAGCGCTTCACTAATTCTTTCACTGTTGAAACATCAACACAGCGGTAGTGCAGCCAGTGTTCAATTTCTGGCATGTACTTCTCAAGGAAACTTCTGTCAGTACGAATGGAGTTTCCACATAATGGAATTTTTCCCGCTTCAGGACTGTGTTCCTTGATGAAGTCGAGAGTCTGCTGCATGGCGTCGTCGTGGCTGATGGTTGAGGTCTTGATGAGCTCGAGCAAGCCTGATGTGGTGTGCATCTGAGTGACAAAATCACCCATTGAAGCCATGGCCTCTTCTGGCTGGAAGATCACAAGGTTTGGGCCTTCGTCGATGATGTTGAGTTCGTCGTCTGTGACGAGGGTGGCAATTTCCACAATCACATCGGTCTCAGGATTGAGGCCTGTCATTTCGAGGTCCATCCAAATCAGCACTTCCCCAATCTAATTGGCATTGCTTGATTGCGCCTATAGCGGAGGTGGGCAATAGCGTGGAGATGTGCCGAACATTCACATCAAGCGCCTCGATACAGATCTCCCGTTGCCCCAGTTGGCACATGTGGGAGATGCTGGCCTTGATATCTATTCGGCAATTGATGTGGTGTTAGCGCCCAATGGTGGACGTGCGTTGGTTCCAGCAGGCATCGCTATTTCCATTCCGCTCGGATACGCGGGCTTTGTTCTACCCCGTAGCGGGCTTGCGTTGAATCACGGCATCAGTCTGGTGAATACTCCAGGACTTATTGATTCGCACTATCGCGGCGAAATCAAAGTGGTGATGTTGAACACTGATCAGAATCGTCCGTATCACGTGTCACGCGGCGACCGCATTGCGCAACTAGTGATTCAACGCGTCGAAGAAGTGACATGGACTGAAGTTGCAACGTTGGACGACAACGACCGCGGTGGCGGTTTTGGCCATTCCGGTCGTTAATTAATTCTTTGGAAGTCGAATCGAGAGTGCGCCACTTTCAGTAAGCGTCGCAACTTCTTCTGCACTAACTCCTAAGAGTCGTTGCAACACTTCTGCGTTGTCTTCACCGCGGAATTTTGGAACGCCTTGCGTTGATACATCAGCACCGGAGAATTGCCATGGCGCATTCGGAATGCGAAAGGTTCCGCCCGAGCGATCATCAATAGAAATGATTGCATTGCGGTCATGTGCCCATTCCGTGTCTGCAAGGTCTGTCATCTTGCGCAACACACCCATAGCAAGACCAGCTTCTGCAAATGTGTCTTCAATCTCTTCTGCAGTTTGTACTGTTAGTGCCCAATCACGAACAACTTGTTGAAGTTCTGCAAGATTGGCAAGTCGTTTTGCAACAGTGTCAAATCGTGGGTCGGTCAACATGTCGGGGCGCTTCATTGCTTTTGCGAACAAATCGAACGTTCCACGTTCTGCGGGATGTCCGCTAACTACAACCAGGGTTCCGTCACCGGTAGTGAGAATGGGGTAATCGCCTGGTTGGAAGGAACGAATCAAGTCGGCCGGAACCTCGTCTACGTACAGTTCGTTTTGTGTATGTTCATTGACGTACAACATTGTTTGTGCCATTGATACATCAACATGTTGGCCAACACCTGAGTGTTCGCGTTGAAAGAGTGCAGCAAGAATTCCAGCAGCAGTCTCCATGCCGGTGTATACGTCGGCATGACTGTGTGGATCATTCGACAATTCACCGTTACGTGCATCTGCTTGAATACCAGTAAGTCCAGTTTCGGCGTTAATCACCGTTGCGTATGCACGACGATGAGCCCATGGGCCAGTTGTGCCGTACCCGGTAATAGAGGCGTAGATAAGGCGCGGATTAATTTTCGACAATTCGTCGAACCCAAGTCCTAGTGAATCCATAACGCCGCCGCGATAGTTCTCGATTAACACGTCGCTCTGTGCAACCAGGCGCTTGACAAGTTCTACTGCCTCGGGCTTTTTTAAGTTCATCGACATATTGAGCTTGCCGATGTTTTGCTGTGCAAAGTACGTGGACATAGAGCCAACACGCGGGAAGGCAAAACGAGTGAGGTCGCCCTCAGGGGGTTCAATCTTGATGACTTCAGCGCCAAGGTCTGACAACATGCGTGCGCAATGCGGGCCAGATAGGACGCGTGTGAAATCAAGAACTCGCACCCCATCGAGTGGGCGAACTCCTGATGATTGTGTTGTGAGGTGCGCCTTCATGATGTCCTTGACCGTATCTAACACCTACAGTGAACAACATGGTCGACGATTTTGCCCGTGAAGTAGAAGCCTTTTTCGAGTCTCTTCCCGCAGTCATGACTGCTGCCGGGCCAGGTGCGCTGAACAGAGTGCGGGCATTGCGCGGAGCGATGGCGAAAGCGCGACTCGTGGGTTTCGGAATTCCTGAGGAATACGGCGGCCGAACAGACATTGAAAATGCTTCGTACCGAATGCAAGAGATAGCGCGTGGACGAATGCCAAAAGAAGACGGAATGTTGGGCATTGGTCTGAACATGGCAGTTCCTATTATTTTGCAATATGGCACGGAGGAACAAAAGAAACGTTTTATTCCACCCACTTTGAATGCACAAGAAGTGTGGTGCCAGTTGTATTCAGAACCCGAAGCGGGCAGTGATCTAGCAAGTTTGCGCACCACTGCTGTTCTTGATGGTGATGAATGGGTTGTGAACGGGCAGAAGGTGTGGACCTCAGGTGCCCAGAATTCACAGATGGGAGTGTTACTTGCACGCACAGGTGAGGAGCCACGTAACCGTGGAATCTCGATGCTGCTGATCCCGATGAATCAGCCCGGCGTTGAAGTGCGTCCTTTGCGCCAAATCACGGGAGAAGCAGAATTCAATGAGGTGTTCTTTACTGATGCACGCGTGCCGCGTGATTGGGTTGTAGGTGAGGTCAATGATGGGTGGCGTGCAGCAACGGGACTTCTTGCTCATGAGCGCAGTTCGTTGGGCAAAGTTGGAGCAGATGCAAAAAGAGAAGCAAATGCATCTGCTGCCGTTCCATTTCACTATCTCCTAGATATCGCAATTCGCACAGGACACAACACAAACTTCAACACACG
>JAPKZY010000087.1 GCA_026393535.1 Actinomycetota bacterium
CCTTTGCGTATCTCACGGCGAAATGGGAGATATTTGCCGATTTCCTCTGAATCTCTGCCCTTCCTAGTTGGGGGGTCTTTGATCTGGCTGATACATTAAGAAACTGCGTTCGGAAGACGTACATCGCCTTCCCATAACCGAAGAGGATTCCAAAATGGCTGCAGTATGTCAAGTGTGTGGCAAAGGCCCATCGTGGGGAATGTCAGTGTCTCACTCACACGTGCGCACCAAGCGTCGTTGGAGCCCAAATATCCAGCGCGTTCGCGCCATGGTAAATGGCACTCCCCGACGTGTACACGTCTGCACCGGCTGCATTAAGTCCGGAAAGATCACCAAGGTCGGCCGCTAAGGCCATTGCCATGCAAGGTGTAGTCAAGGCATTCGATCCAACAAGTGGAGACGGTGTCGTTGTATGTGACACCGACCTAGCTGATTACACCCTTGCGCCTAACGCGCTTGAGGGATCCATTTTTCGCATGTTGCGCCAGGGCCAACGAGTTGTATTCACTCTTGATGCCTCCGGGCGTGCCACACGTCTCAGTCTCGGATCAGAGTCCGATATGGGCACCCCTGCCGTTTAGTTCTTAGACTCTTTCTATTCACCGGTTCCCCCGAACCTTCACGCAATCCGAGGATCGAACATGGCTGCATCTACTGGCAACGCACGGCTCACTCAGTGGGTGAAAGATTGGGCAGATGTTCTTGAACCTGATGCCGTCTATTGGTGCGATGGTTCCGCAGATGAGTACGAACGTCTCTGCCAAGTGTTAGTAGATGCTGGCATCTTTACCAAGCTTGATGATGCAAAACGCCCGAATAGTTACTGGGCACATTCTGATCCAGGCGATGTTGCACGCGTTGAAGACCGCACATTTATTTGCTCAACAGACGAAACAGATGCCGGACCAAACAACAACTGGCGCGAACCATCTGAGATGCGCGCCGAGATGATGAGTTTGTACAAGGGCGCCATGAAGGGCCGCACGATGTACGTGGTTCCTTTCTCTATGGGCCCACTCGGATCACCGATTGCACATATCGGAGTTCAGTTGTCAGACAGTGCCTATGTTGCTGTCAACATGCGCATCATGACCCGTATGGGTCAAGGTGCACTTGATGTTCTTGGAAACAACGACTGGGTGCCATGCGTGCATTCAGTGGGCGCTCCTCTTGCACCCGGTCAGAAAGATTCTGCATGGCCATGCAACCCTGATAACAAGTACATCGTTCACTTTCCAGAGACTCGCGAAATCATGTCATATGGTTCTGGTTACGGTGGCAACGCATTGCTCGGAAAGAAATGCTTCGCACTTCGCATAGCTTCAGTGATGGCACGTGATGCAGGTTGGCTTGCAGAACACATGTTGATTTTGAAACTTACAAACCCTGCAGGTGCGTTCAAGTACATTGCTGCAGCATTTCCATCTGCGTGCGGAAAAACAAACCTCGCCATGCTTGTACCGACCATCCCAGGCTGGAAGGCCGAGACAATCGGTGATGACATTTGTTGGATGAAGTACGGAGCCGATGGCCGCCTGTATGCAATCAACCCAGAAGCAGGTTTCTTTGGAGTTGCACCAGGAACTGGTTACGACACCAACGCCAATGCCATGGAAACCATGACAAGTAACTCAATCTTCACGAACACTGCTTTCACGCCTGCTGGCGATGTGTGGTGGGAAGGAATGAGTGACGAACCGCCTGCGCGCGCAACAGACTGGAAAGGCAATGTGTGGAACCCAGAAGTGGAAACTCCTGCTGCTCATCCGAACGCTCGCTTCACAGCTCCCGCATCGCAGTGTCCATGTATCGCACCTGAGTGGCAAGACCCAGCTGGCGTTCCAATTTCAGCAATCCTGTTCGGCGGACGCCGTCGCACAACAGTCCCATTGGTAACTGAAGCGTTCGACTGGGATCATGGCGTATTCCTTGGCAGCATCATGGCGTCTGAGACAACAGCAGCAGCTGGCGGCGCTGTTGGCAACTTGCGCTTTGACCCAATGGCAATGCTTCCATTCTGTGGCTACAACATGGCCGACTACTTCGGACACTGGCTCAAGGTTGGCGCAGCCGCCAAGAGTGAAAACCTCCCAAAGATTTTCTTTGTGAACTGGTTCCGCCGTGACGAAGATGGCCGCTTCATGTGGCCGGGCTACGGCGAGAACAGTCGCGTGCTCAAATGGATTTTTGATCGTGTTGACGGAAACGCAAATGCAACCAAGACTGCAATTGGCTACTTGCCATCCCCTGCCGATATCGATGTCTCTGGCCTCAACGTCACCGATGCTGACATGAATGCCTTGTTGTCAATCGATTCAGAAGGCTGGAAATCAGCATTGCCTCAAATGCGCGATCATTACGCCCAGTTCGGTGCAAAACTTCCTGCGCCGTTAACTATTGCACTGAACGAACTTGAGTCATCACTGAAGTAACTAGGCCTGGCCTACCAACATGGCTCGAATGCCGAGCCCCATGAGGAACAATCCGCCGAAACCGTAGAGCAAGTAGGTCTTGCTTTTGAGTTGGTGGCGATAGCTGTAAATGATCGCCACGGCCATGATGGCAACAAAGCCGTAGAACGCGTGGAATGCAGGAAACTCAAGCTTGTTCTTGTTGACCATGATGACACCGAGAGTGACCTGAACAAAGATGGTGAATTCAGCGACCCCGGTGTACCACCACAGAGCACGAGTGCGCAACGGGGTGATCTTGTGCGCAGCAAGTGCCCACACACCAGCAAGGCCGTTGCTGATGATTGCAACCCAGGCCCACGCACTATGAATGTCAGAGATAAGCAAAGAAAGCACGTTTCTAAATCTATCTAGCGAATAAGCGTGTCGGCTTCGTTCCCCGACTCAATAAGGACAAGTTTTCCGTCGACAATCTCAAAAGTTGTAACTGAGCAATTATCAAGGCTGGCAATAACCATCGCATCCTTGTCCGTTGCCACACCAATTACCGCATTGATAGCGATGAAATGACTAAACACCACAGTGTCGGTTGTGATTTCTGCAACTCTTTGAGCAATTGCATTGCGATAGTCGACGTAATGAGATCCAGAACGCTCTGCGACTTGTGACCATGTTCCGGCCATTGCCTCGCGCAACCAGTCACCTCGATTTTCTAATGTGTAATCAACTGGTGATGGAATTTCGCCAACCAATGGTTCGATAACTACTTCCTGTTTCCATGCTGTTGCCAATGGAAAGGCAGTTTGTTGACAACGAAGTAACGGGCTTGACATCACAGCCAATGGCCCGAGTGATGACAACTTTGATGCAACAGCAAGCGACTGACTGCGACCGAGATCATCAAGACCTGGGTCCGGGTCAACATTCCATCCGGCTGCTGCGCGTCCGTGACGAACCATGTACACGCGGGTCATTCGAAGACCCAACCGTCACGCATTGGTTCGTTGCTCTTAGGGTCGATGAACCACTCGCTGCCAAACTGCGCTGCGAAACGCTCGTCATCCATTGCCATAAAGAAACCAGAATCACTGAGCTGACTGGCATGACACTTCATTGCTGCACGCTTCAGCGGCGCGAATTTCACTACATCGAATTTGTAGTTGATTTCAGACTCAAGTGTTCCCATTGGGTTGCCGTCATCTGCTGGCCCATCAGCGTTGAACCCTTCGTCTTCTTTCAATAGACCTGCTGCACGAGCCGCATCTATGCCACGTCGAATCTGATCGCGATTCATGGTGCCCTCAAGCACACGCACGGGCACTAACTCAGCGGCACGATGACCAACCTTGTGCACCATGATGTGATCAGGGTGGCCGTACCCACCGTGCCAGTCGTATGTGGTGAGAACATCTGCGTTTTCTTCACGCAATACATCTGCCAACTTTTGCGCCGCGTCATCAAGTGCGGCATTACAGAATGCACCTGCATTGTTGTTTTGTTCCCACCCAGTCATTCCGCTGTCTTCGTACCCCAGCCACACCACGCGATGCACCCCAAGAGTTTCTGCAGATTTCAGAGTTTCTGTGTGACGCACTTCGACAAGTGTCTTACCGGCAGGCATATCTGCAGGAATTTCACCATGGTCGCCATTTGTCGCAACAACCAAGACAACGCGATGCCCTTCGGCCGATGCGCGCGCGATGGTGCCACCCGTGCCGATGCATTCATCATCAGGGTGGGCATGAAAACAAACGAGTGTTGACACTTATGCCTGCTTCGCTGAGCCCGTTGCGAGCAGAGCGTCGATATTGGCAACGCCCCAGTCACGCAACACTTCAGCAGTGTGCTGACCAGCATGAGCTGATGGGCGAGCGATTTCGGGAACCGTGCGAGAAAAACGAGGAGCCGGTGCTGGCTGCATATGGCCATTCACATTGATGAAAGTTTTGCGTTCAACGTTGTGTGGGTGTGCAGCTGCTTCGCTCATTGTGAGAACTGGGGCGAAACACACATCTGTTGCTTCCATAATGGCGCACCACTCATCACGAGTTTTTGCTTTCATTACTTCTTGCAAACGAATCTTTAGCCCTGGCCACATTGACTGGTCCATTTGCTTAGCGAAATCAGCATCGCCCTCAAGACCTGTGAGCTTCATGAGTTCTGCATAGAACTGAGGCTCGATAGAACCGAGTGAAATGTACTT
>JAPKZY010000071.1 GCA_026393535.1 Actinomycetota bacterium
CCAAGGGCCGTCACCGCCTCAGCGCTTGATCGGCCGCATCCAGAGCCGATCCACCTTTCAGCGCGTTCGCGCAGAAGGGCGTCATGTTCGTTCTGGTCCGCTGTCCTGCACCATGTTGCTTGACTCCACTCTCTCTCACCCACACGTGGGCTACGCCTTAGGGCGCGGCTACGGGTCTGCTGTGCGCCGCAACCGTCTGCGCCGCCAGCTTCGTGAACTTGTGAAAACCCGCGAGGCCGCAATGCCCGCCGGCGTATATGTCTTTGGCGCATCTGCCAGAGCTCACGGCGTTGCCTTTACTGAACTTGGCCGCCACATCGATTCTCTTTTGGCCAAATGTGCAGGAGGCTCGAAATGAGCGCCGACGTCTGCATCGACCATGACCATTTCACAAAGACACAAAGTCTCATGGTGAAGGCTATTTCGTTCTACCAAGTGGCTCGCGACGGCCGTCCTTCGCCGTGCCGCTTCTACCCCAGCTGTTCTCACTATGCGTTGGAAGCCATTGAAACTCACGGATCTGTCCGTGGGCTAGGGCTCACCATTCGCAGATTGATCCGTTGTCGACCATTCGGGCCATCCGGAGTCGACCAAGTACCTGCCCCGCGAGGGGCTGCCTAGAAAGGCTCATTATGTTTCAAGCAGGCGCATGGCTCATCGACACCACCTACGGGTGGGTACATAACTACGCAATAGCAATTTCGTTGGTGGCACTTGCCATCATGTTGCTCATTACCCCGCTCACAATGAAGAGCACCAAGGGAATGCTGGAAATGCAACGTCTTCAACCAGAGATGAAGAAACTGCAGAACCAGCACAAGGGCGACCGCCAAAAGCTGAACGAAGAGATGATGAAGCTCTATCAAGAGCACAAGGTCAACCCGCTTGCATCCTGCTTGCCATTGCTGGCCCAGATGCCAGTGTTCATCATCATGTTCCGCGTATTGCGCGGACTGACCCAACTCGGTACCAACGGAATGTTCAACCCGAAGTATGTGTCTGACGGATCTGACCTCTCGATTGCGCTACACAAAGTGAACAAGATGATGTCGTTTGGTCTTGACCTTGCCATCAGCCCATCGCAGGCCATGAAGGCCAACTTCGCACACGGCATTTGGTATGCACTGCTCGTTGTATTGCTTGGTGGATTGTTCCTCGTGCAGCAGCGCATGGTGGCTAGTCGCACCCCGGCAAACGGCAGCATGTCCCCTACACAAGCCAAGATCATGCAGTACATGCCCGTTGCTTTTGCACTCTTTCAGGTCTTTTTGCCCACCAGCCTCGTGGTCTATTACCTCACTCAAACCGTTTTCCGCATCCTGCAACAGGGATACATCACTCGTCGCTTCTATGGAGAAGACGGCCTTGGACGTCAGGCACAAGCCGCCAGCGCAACCGCGCGCGAACTGGGCAAGGATGACGCTAAGCCCAGCAAGCAGAAGAACGAACAATCGCAAGCACCCGCTCCCATTCAGAGCAAGAGGGTTACCCCGAGCAAGAACCGTCCCGCACCAAGCGGCCGGCCGAGTCGCCCGGTTCCACCCAGCAAGCGAAACAAGTAACGCGTCACGCTGACGCACTATTGACACACAGAAATTGAGGACACCATGGAATGGGTAGAAACAACAGGCAACACACTCGAAGAAGCTAAGGAAGCCGCGCTCGACCAATTGGGCGTTGCAGAAGACGACGCTGAATTCGAAATCGTTGACGAACCAAAGGCAGGCCTTTTTGGCCGTACCCGCGGAGAAGCTCGCGTGCGTGCACGCGTTCGTCCGGCAACTCCTCGCGGCAAGACCGAGCGTCGCCCACGCAAGCAAGCAGCAGAGAAGTCATCAGAGCCACGTGAACAGCGTCCCCGCAAGGAAAACGCTGAGCGCGGAGAGCGTCGTGAGCGCGCACCACGTGAGGATCGCCCACAACGTGAGCCACGTGAGCCACGCGAAAAGATTGACGTTGATCCCGAAGAAGTGGGCAAGGCAGCAGCTGAGTTCCTCAACGGTCTCGTTACAGCCTTTGGTACCACGGGTTCTGTAAAGGTCAGCCGCGTTGAGGAAGAGATCGAAGTACTGGTCGATGGATCAGAGCTCGGGCTCATGGTCGGACCAGGCGGCGCAACACTGCTCGCCATCCAAGACCTCACTCGCGTAGCTAGCCAGCGTCGCCTTGGCGACCAGGACACTCGCCTTCGTATCGACATTGCGGGTTACCGCGAGCGCCGCCGCGAAGCACTCAGCCGCTTTGCTCAAAAGGTTGCTGCTGAAGTGAAAGAAACCGGTTCGCCGCGCATGCTTGAGCCAATGTCATCAGCAGATCGCAAGATCGTCCACGACACCCTCATGGAATTTGAAGGCGTTGTTACCCGCTCCGAGGGTGAAGATCCTCGCCGCCGGGTGGTTGTAGAGCCAGCTGAATAAGCACTTTTTATTGTGATGGGCCCGCCGTATGGCGGGCCTTTTGCATATTCGGTACTACATTCGTGACGTGCCAGAACCCCGCAGCCTCGAAGACGTCCTTGCTACAGCGCAGCGTCTCGGCACCCTTGGTGCACTGCCGATTCCCGATGTCATTGCTCATTCGCGCCAGTTTGTTGACGCCCTTGTCGGCGTCACCGGGGCAGTCATGGATATCGGAACTGGCGCTGGCGTACCGGGCCTGATTATCGCAGTGGACCGCCCCGATTTGACATTGGTACTGACTGATCGACGTGAAGCGCGGATGGATGCACTGGCTCGAGGGGTTACCGCAATGGGAATACGCGACCGAGTGAAGGTACTCACGGCCGACGTGGCGGTACTTGGTCAGAACCCCGCACACGTCGCCACCTACGATGCAGTGGTCTGTCGAGGGTTCGCCTCACCGGAGGTCACGGCCACCCTCGCTCGACCCCTCCTAAAAAACGGAGGGACGTTAATCGTGTCCGAACCACCTACTTTTGACCCATTACGATGGCCGGCAGACCTCCTGAATCGCCTTGGTTTTGACCCCCCTGAATACCACCCCGGCGTGGTGTGCCTCATAGCAAACCCTTGAGTTACTAGGTTGAGGGTTTGTTTCACGTGAAACAATCGGCAGACCAAAAACCTTCAGATGTTTCACGTGAAACATTCTGAAACCACTCCTCACGAGGGTCATGTTTCACGTGAAACATCTGGCAACATCCACCCGTTGTCCACAGGCGGCACCTACACTTGCAGTGTCCACACCAACACCACAGAGCAGGAGACAACCCTTCGTGAGCGATTCAGACACCATTGTCCTTGCCATCTCACTGCAGAAAGGCGGCGTCGGCAAGACCACGACCGCCATCAACTTGGGGGCAGCGCTCGCTGAGCGGGGCTTTCGTACCCTGATCATTGACCTCGACCCGCAGGGCAACGCATCATCTGGTCTGGGCGTCAGGCCGCCAGAAGATGCGCCAACAATTGCCGAAGTGTTGCGCCGCGAGGAG
Organism: Actinomycetota bacterium; assembly: GCA_026393535.1. GTDB lineage: Bacteria > Actinomycetota > Acidimicrobiia > Acidimicrobiales > Ilumatobacteraceae > UBA2093. The sequence goes on from JAPKZY010000071.1 coordinate 3,452, forward strand.
ACCCTGGACAGCATTATTGAGCCGACAGCGGAAAAGAACCTGTTTGTTGCGCCAGCACCTACCGGTCAGGCATTGGCAGAAGTTGAAGCCCAACTTGTTGCCGAGATGTTCCCCCAGCCACGTTTGAAAGACGCTATTGATGCATGTAGGGCCGACTGGGATTATGTGCTGCTTGACTGCCCACCCACATTGGGACGCCTCACAGTGAATGCCTTTATGGCGGCTGACGCCGTTTTGGCGCCCGTGCAATGCCAATACTTTGCATTGGAAGGCCTTCGCGATCTCAGCGAAGTGGTGAAGCAAGTGCGACAGGCATTAAACCCGACCCTTGAAATAGCCCATTATTTATTGACGATGTCTGAAGGCAGCAAGAAGCTGTCCTCTGAAGTCGAAGCCGAATTGCGCTCTGCGTATGGCAAAAAAGTGTTCCGTAGCTCAATTCCGTACAACGTGAAATTGGCTGAAGCTCCTTCAATGGAGCGGTCAGTATTGAAGCACGCCTCCACTTCTAAAGGGGCCTTGGCCTACCGTGATGTTGCAAAGGAGTTAAGCCATGGTCGAACGCCGAAAGCTAGGTAAGGGACTTTCTACCCTCATCCCCACGACGAGAGAAGACGCACCAGTGCCCGCTGCAACCGCACAGCCGACTGCACCGCGAGAAGAACTCCCCGCATCTGCATTGCGCGATGTGCCGACAGCATCTATCGAACCGAACCCACATCAGCCGCGTGTTCATTTCGATGAGGATTCATTGAGTGATTTGGCAAAGTCCATTAAGGAAATTGGCATCTTGCAACCATTGCTTGTCCGCGAGATGTCGCCAGGTAAGTACCAACTGATTGCAGGTGAGCGACGCTGGCGTGCAGCACAGAAAGCCAAGTTGTCTGTTGTTCCGGTCGTGGTTCGTGAGATCAACGAACTGGGTTCAGTAGAACAAGCGTTAGTGGAGAACTTGCATCGTCAAGATCTCACTGCACTTGAAGAAGCGTCTGCCTACCAGCAACTGTCCGAAGATTTTTCAATGACGCATGAGCAGATTGCAAAGAGAGTGGGCAAGAGCCGTGCTGCAATCACGAACGCATTGCGGTTGTTGTCACTTCCGGCAGCGGTGCAGGGCTATCTGGCCGATGGCCGTTTGACAGCCGGACATGCCAGAGCATTGTTGGCAAGCTCATCAAGTTCAGTGATGGAAGAACTGGCAGCACTGGCTGTGAAGGGCGGCTGGTCAGTGCGAGCTACTGAAGATGCAGTCAAAAACGGAGTTCCCGGAGTCGATAAGCCAAAACCAGCAACAGGTGGGGGAACCACCACGTTGCGGCCAGCTGGCTTGTTGGAACTGGAAAACCTCTTGGCGGAGTTCCTTGATACGAAAGTCAGTGTCTCAATGGCTGGCAAACGGGGACGGATCAGCATTGAGTTCGCAGATTTGATTGATCTTGAGCGTATTTATCGCCACATGACTGATTAATCAGTCAGTATCGGCCTCAAATGCCAACGGTGTAGTTATCCACACCGCTATCACCCTCAACTGTGGGTAGAGACTTCTCAGTTGTGCACAGTTGTGGATTGCCTGTGGATAACTAGATTTCGTGTAACGGATCTTCACGCCATGCATCAAAAGCATCAGTAATTGCCAATGCAAGAGAGCTGGTGGTCAACGCCACCATGTCAGCAGGCCCCATGGAGCACAAAATGGCAGGCATTCTCGTTTCGCGCAGCACCGGATGGCGAATTCCAATGGCACGCACAGACAATTCGGGCACGCGCGATGAGATTGCAGCTGCCACGCGCAACGCAAGATTGCGCCCACCGACACTCACAAATGTTGACACTTCATAAAAGTAAATAATGCACCCATCATCATTAGACACTTCGCAACCGATGTACACATCTGCAGCGAATTGATTAGCTGCTTGTGCTTGAAACGATGCATCTGCATCAACAGATGTTGCGAGAGGATGAGATTGCTTTGCACGACGAAGAATTGCGTGAGCAAGTTGCGTACCACCAGTGAAGTACCCGATAACAAGTCGCGCATCATCTCGTGCATCGGTATTACCTAAATCAATTGATTCGCGCACTGCTGCCACGCCAGGGCCTGCGCCCGATTGTGAACCCATCTGCTTCAAAAACTCAATGAATTCAGGGCTACAGATGCCATTTGCAGTGATGCCCATATTGCGCTGAAACTCCGAAACAGCGTCAACAACACTCTGACCATAAATGCCATCGACACGTCCACTGTTGAAACCAAGACGGTTGAGTTGTGTTTGCAATTCGGCAACATCATCACCGCGAATATTTGGGGTGCGAAGAAACAACAAACGTTCTCCGAGTGACCACGATGTTTCAATTAATGCCGACCACGTTTGCTCATCACATTCACCTGTTGCGGGAAGTCCGTATGAATCTTGAAATGACAGAACAGCACTGTGCGTACGCGCACAGAAATTGGAATCTTCAGCTGAGCCAGGGGCAAGAAAACCTGCAGCCGAGAGCCGACGTTGTAGATCATGTACCGCTGGTCCGCGGTGACCAGGACCTATTGGGAAGCCGGAAGAAATTTGGAAAGCTCCTCGAGCATGCGGCCCTTTGGCATCGCCCCAACAATTTTGGTTTTGATTTCGCCCTTATGGAACAACAACATGGTGGGAATGCTCATGACGTTGAATCGACCAGCGATATCGCCATAGTCATCAACATTGAGTTTTGCGATAGTGATTTGGCTTGGCATATCGGTTGCGATCTGCTCGAGAATGGGCGCAATTTGCTTGCACGGTCCGCACCATTCGGCCCAGAAGTCAACCAAAATCGGTGTATCTGAACTATTTACTACCTCGTCGAATGTGGAACTAGTAAGTGTGATGATTCCTGCAGCCATGGCAAAACCTTTCGTCGTTTCCTATGTTACTGCCGCAATGTTTAGTGAGGGCGATAGGTGCCAATGGCAGGAATCAGGTCAATTGATGGCGCACCAATCACGCTGAGACAATCAGGGACAGCGGCAATGACTGCGCCAAGACATTCGGCAATTGCCGTGGGCTTACCAGGCAAGGTGATGATGAGGGCCGAACCACGAATGCCAGCTGTTTGACGGGACAAAATGGCGGTGGGAATCAGGCCAATTGAGACCGCACGCATTGCTTCGCCAAATCCGGGAAGCATTTTGCTGCAGACGGCTTCGGTTGCTTCTGGCGTGACATCTCGAGGCGACGGGCCGGTACCGCCTGTTGTGACAACCAATGAACAGTGCTGCACATCGATGAGATCAATCAGAGTTGCTGAGATGGTGTCGAGCTCATCAGGAATCAGGCAATCAACGAATTCGATAGGGGACGTGATGCAGCCAGTCAGGAACTGACGGATGGCAGGAGCGCCCTTATCTTCATAGACGCCGGACGAAGCACGGTCTGAAACCGAAACGACTCCGATGCGCGTGGTCATGTCTAGTGCTGGTGTTCGAGCCAGCGCTCGCAATCAAGGGCAGCCATGCAACCAGAACCCGCAGCAGTAATTGCTTGGCGGTATGTGTGGTCTTGCACATCGCCACAGGCAAAGATGCCTTCGATGTCTGTGTACGTGGAACCATCACGGGTCATCAAGTACCCGGAATCTTCCATGTTCAGCACACTTTGGAAAATTGCCGTGTTTGGTTTGTGGCCAATGGCAATAAATAAACCGGTGACAGCAAGTGGGCTTGTTGCACCAGTGACTGTGTCGGTAAGCGTTACACCAGAGAGTGATTGTTCGCCATGTAATTCAGACACTTTTGAGTTCCAGTGAATTTCAATCTTCTCATTAGCGATTGCACGGTCTTGCATGATGCGAGATGCGCGCAAGGCATCACGTCGAACAATGAGGTGCACCTTTGATGCAAACTTTGTGAGGAAGGTGGCTTCTTCAACTGCAGAGTCGCCACCGCCGACAACGACGATCTCTTGACCGCGAAAGAAGAACCCATCGCATGTTGCACAGGTGGAGACACCGTGGCCAATAAGCTCGGTTTCCTTAGGTAAATCAAGCATTAATGACTGTGCACCTGTTGCCACAATGATTGAGTTTGCACTGTATTCAGTGTCGCGAATCCACACTTTGAACGGACGTGACGAGAAGTCAACCTTCGTTACTTTTTCAGTAATGAACTCCGCACCAAAACGTTCCGCTTGAGCGCGAAAATTGATCATAAGGTCTGGCCCCATGATGCCTTCAGGAAAACCAGGGAAGTTTTCAACTTCAGTGGTCAGCATGAGTTGACCGCCTGGCTGATCGCTACTGGAACTTGGTTCACCTTCAATGACAAGTGGCTCAAGTGACGCACGCGCAGTGTAAATAGCTGCAGTGAGTCCGGCAGGGCCAGAGCCAATGATGATGGTGTTACGAACGTTGCTCATTTATTTGTCTTCTTCTGTGTAACGGCGACGCATCAATATGGCTCCGAGGAGGCCAAAGATGGTGGCAAGGATGAAATATGAAATCCACACGGCTGCTTCGTGGTTCACGATGGCGTCAAGTGCTGCTTGCAGTCCGCGGGTAAGACCAACGACGAACAAGGCCACCATTGCAACGACACCAAAGGCTCCGAGCAAGCCAAAGACAATGCCTCGGGCTGTGGTGACAAGTGGTTGCGTGGTGTATCGACGAATGGTGCTGACGATTCGGTCGATGAAATCGACA
>JAPKZY010000060.1 GCA_026393535.1 Actinomycetota bacterium
GCTGGCCACCAAACTGTGCCTTACCACCAAGCGGTTGCTGTGTGATCATGCTGTATGGGCCAGTGGAACGGGCATGGATCTTGTCGTCGACAAGGTGATGCAGTTTCAAGATGTACATGTAGCCAACGGTGATGTCGTTGTCATAGATCTCACCAGTACGGCCGTTACGCAATTGCGTCTTACCGTTGCGCTTGATGAGCTTGGCTGGCTTGCCTGATTCATCGAGCTTGCCATCGGCACGGTCGGCGTTCAGGTGATCAGTAAAGATTTTCTGAATTGTCGGATGTTCTCCGGCTTGGTCTTCTTCGTCCCACTGAGCACCATCAAAAATTGGTGTTGCAATGAACGTTGCCGGGTCTGTTGCTGAACGAGTCTTGTTTTCAGTACCGAGGCGAGGATTCTCACCAATAGTTTTTCCGGTCTTTGGATCGGTCCAACCCCAACGAGCTGCGTAACCAAGATGCGCTTCAAGCACCTGGCCTACGTTCATTCGGCTTGGAACACCAAGTGGGTTCAAGATGATGTCAACAGATGTTCCGTCGTCGAGGTACGGCATGTCTTCGACTGGAAGGATCTTTGAAATAACACCCTTGTTACCGTGACGGCCAGCAAGTTTGTCACCGACAGAAATTTTACGCTTCTGTGCAACGAACACTTGAACAAGTTGGTTTACGCCTGGTGGAAGTTCATCGCCGCGCTCACGAGAGAACACTTTGACGTCAATAACTTTTCCGCCCTCACCGTGAGGAACTTTGAGTGATGTGTCGCGAACTTCGCGAGCCTTCTCACCGAAGATTGCACGCAACAAGCGCTCTTCAGGAGTGAGTTCTGTTTCACCCTTAGGAGTAACTTTTCCGACAAGAACATCGCCAGGGCTGACTTCAGCACCAATACGAATGATTCCTTCATCGTCAAGGTCGCGAACAATTTCATCTGACAAGTTTGGAATGTCACGAGAAATTTCTTCAGGTCCGAGCTTTGTATCACGAGCATCGACTTCATAGTTATGAATATGGATCGAAGTAAGAACGTCGTCACGAACGATGCGCTCGCTCAAGATGATGGCGTCCTCGAAGTTGTAGCCCTCCCATGGCATAAGTGCCACGAGCAAGTTCTTACCAAGTGCAAGTTCACCATCATCAGTTGATGGACCGTCTGCAAGCAGTTGGTCTTTCACAACTTTTTGACCTTCAACCACACGAATGATTTGGTTGATACAGGTGTCTTGGTTCGAGCGGTTGAATTTCATCAACTTGTGCTCGGTTCCCTTGCTGTTACCTGCGTACTTAACGACAATCATTTCGCCTGAGACTTCGATGACTTCACCATCGTCTACGGCAAGGACGACGTCTGCGCCGTCATGAGCTGCACGCTTTTCGATTCCGGTACCGACGTATGGAGCTTCTGAACGTACCAATGGCACGGCCTGGCGCTGCATGTTTGCACCCATCAATGCGCGGTTCGCGTCGTCATGTTCAAGGAAAGGAATCAGTGCTGTTGCAACAGACACGATTTGCTTTGGCGACACGTCAATGAAGTCAACCTCGTCTGGTGTTACAGACACGATGTCAGTGGTAGCACCAAAGAAGCTTTCTGCTTCGAGCATCTTGCGCAAGTCATCAAGGCTTGCTGCTTGTGGTGAACGACGGCAGAGAACGCGGCTGCCTTTGAAGGAACCATCTTTCTCGATTGGCGTGTTTGCCTGAGCAACGGTGTACTTTTCTTCTTCGTCAGCAGCCATGTACTGGATTTCTTTTGTGACTTTTCCGTTGCGCACGCGCAGGTACGGAGTCTCAATGAAACCAAACTGGTTGATACGTGCATACGACGACAACGCACCGATAAGACCAATGTTTGGACCTTCAGGTGTTTCGATAGGGCACATACGACCGTAGTGAGAGAAGTGGACGTCTCGAACTTCGAAGCCAGCGCGCTCGCGCGACAAACCACCAGGTCCGAGCGCTGACAAGCGACGGCGGTGAGTAAGACCCGACAATGGGTTGACTTGGTCCATGAACTGCGACAACTGAGAAGTTCCGAAGAACTCTTTGATTGACGCAACAACAGGGCGAATGTTGATAAGAGTTTGTGGCGTGATGGCTTCAACGTCTTGCGTTGTCATGCGCTCGCGAACGACGCGCTCCATACGTGACAGACCAATACGAACTTGGTTCTGAATGAGTTCACCAACTGAGCGAACACGACGGTTTGCAAAGTGGTCCTGGTCGTCAAGACGGTAGCCAGGCTCTTGCTTTACAAGATGCAACATGTATGACACTGCTGCCAATACTTCACACTTTGTAAGAACTTCGGTCTCGTCTGTTGGAAGGTCAAGTTGGTCTTGAGTAAGACCAAACATGCTGGTGAGTTTTGCAACTTCGTCGCCCAACTTACGGTTGATCTTGTAACGACCAACGCGGCTGAGGTCGTAGCGACGGTTCTCGAAGAACGCGCCTTCGAAATACACGCGAGCTGATTCAGCAGTTGCTGGTTCACCCGGACGTGCGCGCTTGTAGATCTCAAGCAATGCTTCTTCGCGGGTTGGCGCGATGTTGCGCTCTTTTTCCCACTGTCCTTCAAGGAAGTCGAAGTACTGAACGAAACGATCAAGGAAACCAGGTGCCCCTGCTTCGTCGTATCCAAGTGCGCGCAGCAAAGTAAAGATTCCCATGCGGCGCTTACGTGCAACACGTGTACCTGCTGTTACGTCTTTACCGGGCTTGTGCTCAACGTCGAATTCCAACCACTCACCGCGGTATGGATGAACAGTTCCCTTGACAAGCTGATGCTTTGACAAGTTACGAAGGCGGTAACGCTCTCCTGGTTCAAAGATGACGCCAGGGCTACGGACAAGCTGCGATACAACAACGCGCTCGGTTCCGTTGATGATGAACGTTCCTTTGTTTGTCATCTTCGGGAAATCTCCCATGAAGACAACTTGTTCTTTGATTTCACCTGTTGTGCGGTTTGAGAAAACGGCGCGCACGAAAACTGGAGTGGAGAAAGTTAATTCCTTTTCGCGGCACTCTTCTTCAGTGAACTTTGGTCCTGGGCACAAGTCCTCGTCGTTTGGATCAAACTCAAGTTCAAGACGCAAATCTCCGGAATAATCAGAGATAGGAGAAATGTCGCGGAAAGTTTCTGCGAGTCCTTCTTTCATGAACCACTCAAATGATTCGCGTTGTACCGCAATCAGATCTGGGAGCTCAAGATGCTCAAGTAGATTTGCGAACGAATAACGCTCATGTGACAAAGAACGAGGGGCCACGATTACTCCTGACAGGCGGGACAAGGAAACGTCATGGCGCACACTCTTCGGCTGATGCACTGATTTTGGGCAATGCGAAAGCAGAAGGAGTGAGACACGACAGGAAATATGCTATCGCCGTATTCCGTGCTTAGGGTGGGAGAAACTGACCTTCCGCCCGGAAGATCGCTTTCGCTGAAGCGCAAGGTACGCCCCTTCGAGCCCAGTGTCAAGCACCCCCGGCCATTTTCTTGCGCTCATAAACCCAGAAATGACAGTTCCCCGCCACCCAAAAGGGCAACGGGGAACTGAAACGACCGAAGTCTTTGAGCTGCGCGGCTTGCCGCGCAACGATTTAGCGGAGTTCGACGGTTGCGCCGGCCTCGACAAGCTTGGCCTTTGCCTTTTCGGCATCGTCCTTGCTGACTTTTTCGAGGACTGCCTTTGGTGCTGCGTCCACGAGGTCTTTTGCCTCTTTGAGGCCAAGGCTCGTGATTTCACGCACTGCCTTGATGACCTGAATCTTTTGTGCTCCACCTTCGGTGAGGATGACGTCAAATTCGTCCTTCTCATCTTCGGCTGCACCAGCGGCTGCGCCGCCGGCTGCCATAACAGCTACGGGAGCTGATGCGGATACACCGAACTTCTCTTCGAATGCGTCGAGAAGTTCTTTCAATTCAATAACGGTCAGTCCTGCGATTGCTTCGAGGATCTCTTCCTTGTTCAGAGCCATGTTGCTCTCTCCTTGTTGTAAACCCGATAGTTCGGGGTTGGGTAATAAATGGTGGGATATGAAATGCCAGCACGAAGCTGGCTAAAGGACCGGCTTAGGCGGCTTCCTTCTGATCGATCAGGGCTTTAAGGCCGTACGCCATATTGCGTGGCAGAGCCAGCAAGAGACCCGCAAATTGCGAGAGCATGGCTTCGCGCGATGGGAGATCGGCAAGTACTTGGATGTACTCGGCCGAAACAACCTTGTTCGACACAGCACCGCCACGAAGGACGAGCAATGGGTTGGTTTTCGCGAAATCCTTGAGGGTCTTAGCGGATGCGGCTAGATCGCCATCGACAAATGCGATAGCGGTGGGGCCGACGAATAAATCGTCGAGACCTTCAATACCTGCTTCTCGGGCGGCGAACCGGCACATCGTGTTTTTATACACGCGATACTCGGTGCCGAGACCACGAAGCTGTCCTCGAAGTGCTGCAAGATTTTGAACGGTCAAACCACGGTATTCAGTAATGATTACAGCGGATGCGGACTCGATCTTGCCGCGAATTTCTGCGACGATGGCTTCCTTTTCGGAACGGACAGTTGACATTTCACCTCCTTGGGGGTGTCCTCTACGACCGGGCCAGGATGGCTTCGGTACTCTGGTGGCTGTTCGCTCGGGGCGCTCGCTAAATAACGAACGCCACGCCGAACGAGGTATGAACCACGCAGGTGAGGAATTCGCCTAATCAGGTGGGAAAACCCCTTAGCCGGAAAACCGGACCGGATGTCTGCGGCGAGGACCGAGAGATCAGTTGTATTGACGAGCCTAGGGGTGGAACTTTCGAACCACACCTTGGCCCAGATTGATTATTCGACGACGCGAAGGCGGTTGACGTCGATCTTGATACCAGGTCCCATGGTGGACGAGATAGTGATCTTGCGCAGGTACTTGCCCTTTGCTGACGCAGGCTTTGCACGCTGCACTTCATCAAGAACGGCACGCATGTTCAGCTCGAGGTCAGCCACGCTGAACGAAGCCTTGCCCACGCGAACGTGCACATTGCCGTAACGGTCTGTGCGGTATTCAACTTTTCCGCCCATGAACTCTGCAACAGCACGACCAACGTCGTTAGTAACTGTTCCGGTCTTTGGGTTTGGCATAAGACCACGAGGTCCAAGCACGCGACCAAGACGACCAACAAGTGGCATCATGTCTGGCGTTGCAATGGCAAGGTCGAAGTCCATGTTGCCTTTTTCGATTTCGGCAGCAAGATCATCTGCACCAACGAGGTCTGCACCAGCGGCGCGAGCTTCGTTAGCAGCATCACCAGCGGCGAACACTGCAATGCGCAATGTCTTTCCGGAACCTGCAGGAAGTGCAACAGTTCCGCGAACAGCTTGGTCTGCTTTACGTGGGTCTACACCGAGGCGAATTGCAAGATCGATTGATTCATCGAATTTTGCACTTGCAGTCTTCTTGATGAGCTCTGCTGCTTCGGTTGGTGTGTATTGGGCTTCGCGATCGAACAATGCAATTGCGACCTTGTATTTTTTTGCTATCGGCATAATGCCTCCCTCTTCTTTCCGTGTGTGGTTTGCTCCGCCCTGGTGAGGTGTTCCGTTGGGCGTGAGATTTTTTGTTGAGCGTTAGCTCAGACGACTTTGAGTCCCATCGAACGTGCTGTTCCGCGAACTTGTTGCATTGCTGCTGCAAGGTCGGGTGTGTTGAGGTCTGGCATCTTGATCTTTGCAACAGCTTCGATGTCTGCTTCGGTAACACTTCCGACAATTGTCTTGCCTGGTGTTGATGATGCTTTTTCGAGGCCAGCTTTTTGACGCAACAACACTGGTGTTGGTGGTGTCTTCAAGATGAAGGTGAACGTACGGTCTTCGAAAATGCTGATTTCAACAGGGATAATTGTTCCTGCTTGAGATTCAGTTGCTGCGTTGTACTGCTTGACGAAGTCCATGATCTGGATTCCGTGAGGTCCGAGTGCTGTACCGACTGGTGGAGCAGGTGTTGCTTTTCCAGCTGGGATTTGAATCTTGACGATTGCTGCGAGTTTCTTTTTTGCCATGGCTATGTTTCCTTATTACGACTGTGATGCCAATAGCCCTAGAGCTTGGCGACCTGACTGAAATCCATCTCCACCAAGGTCTCACGACCAAAGATGTTGACGAGAACTTTAAGTTTGAGATGATCGGTGTTGATTTCGGCAATGGTGCCGTTGAAATCTGCGAATGGACCTTCTTTGACGCGAACACTTTCGCCGACGTCGTATTCCATCTTCGGTGCTTTGCGCTTTGGCGCATCTTGGCCATCACCTTTTGCAGACAAGAAAGTTTCAACTTCTTTGCGTGACAATGGTGTTGGCTTCTGGCCCTTCTGGCTCTGTCCGACGAAACCGGTGACACCTGGTGTGTTGCGAATGCAAAACCATGTGTCGTCGTCCATCTCGCAGCGGACCAAGAGGTAGCCAGGGAAAACTTTTTTCTGAACGGTCTTTTTCTGACCTTGCTTGAACTCGACAACGTCTTCCATAGGAATAACGATTTCGTAAATGCTGTGATCCATGTCCATCGACTGGATACGAGTCTTCAAGTTGAGTTCAACTTTCTTTTCATATCCGGACTGTGAATGCACGACGTACCACTTACCAGGCTTCAACCATGCTGGTGTCTCGGTAACTTCTTCAGACTCTTCATCTGCAGCGTCATCGGTGAGATCGAGCACCACGTCGGGCTCGATTGCTTCAAGTACGTCAGCCTCGGTGGCTGCGACGGGGTTGTATGTGTCTTCACTCATCGTTATTCCTTGTAGAGCCAACCAGAGAAAAAGCCGAAAAACGCATCTAAGCCACCAACATATGTGGTGACGATGACGACGGTGAACAGAACAACGAGGGAATAACGGCGCACTTCAGGCCATTTTGGCCATGCAACCTTCTTCATTTCGTCATTGACCTCGCGCAGGTATGTAACTGGTCCTATGCGGGGTTCACCGTGAGCCTTCACGCGGGCTTGCGGCTGTTGGCGCGTGGGGTTTCCCTGCTCATTGAGGGCTCCCATTCGCTTCAGCGCTCGCTTTTGCTCGCGGTTCAGGTCTTCTACTGACATTTTCTTTCGTTTCTCTTGTTAATCGTTATTTGCAGGGCAGGAGGGACTCGAACCCCCGACACTCGGTTTTGGAGACCGATGCTCTTCCAACTGAGCTACTGCCCTAGACCGTGTGTCATTGGTATCCGAATGGATGCCTAACACAAGACTTGGTTAACGCGTCTCTTTGTGTGTTGTATGACGGCGCTCGCGAGAGCAGAATTTTTTCATTTCCAAACGCTCGCGGTCGTTAATTTTTGACTTCATTGTGATGTAGTTGCGCTCTTTGCACTCTGTGCATTCGAGCGTAATTTTCACACGCTTATCACTCTTGGCCATGATGGCCCCTTCCTTTTCGAACTGTGAAGTTCGGAGTTACTTAATAATCTTTGTGACTTGGCCAGCACCAACAGTACGGCCACCTTCACGAATAGCGAAACGAAGACCTTCGTCCATAGCAATTGGCTTACCCAACTCAACAATCATGTTGACATTGTCACCAGGCATCACCATTTCAGTACCAGC
>JAPKZY010000088.1 GCA_026393535.1 Actinomycetota bacterium
AAACTGATGAGAACATCATGGAAGCATCAATTGAGTTGGCTATTGCTGGTGGCACCACTGGCGAGTGGTCACAAGTGTTGCGCGATGTCTTCGGTGAATTCCGTGCACCTACTGGTGTTGCCGCAGCCGTTGGTCGTCGCACTAATGCTCTTGCCGCAGTTGCCGATTATGTACGCACTATTAGTGGTGGCCCACCACGTTTCCTTGTTGCAAAGCCAGGGCTTGATGGCCATTCAAGTGGCGCAGAACAAATCGCAGTCGCCTCTCGCGATGCAGGTATGGACGTTGTGTACAGCGGTATTCGCCTTACGCCTGCCCAGATTGCCGCAAGCGCCCGTGACGAAGACCCCGACGTAGTGGGCCTTTCCATCTTGTCTGGCTCTCACATGAAGCTCGTTCCTGACGTTGTGGCTCGTCTGCGTGCCGAAGGCTGTGATGCGCCAGTCATTGTCGGCGGCATCATTCCGGAAGAAGACCGTGCGTGGCTTACCAGCCATGGGGTCGCTGCCGTGTACACACCAAAAGACTTTGACATTGCACGAATCATGCAAGAAGTGGCCGAACTGGCCGCAGCACATCGTAATTAATTAGCCAAATACGGAATCTCGGCGCAAAAGCGTTGGTTGACTATGGCTATGAGCATTTACGCAACATCTATCTCCACCCTTGACGGCCAGCCCAATGCATTGGCAAATGCCGCTGGCAAAGTCACATTGGTTGTCAACGTGGCAAGCAAGTGCGGACTCACTCCGCAATACGAACAGCTCGAAGCGCTTCAGAAGCAGTACGCAGCACAAGGTTTCACAGTCGTCGGAGTTCCGTGCAATCAGTTCATGGGTCAAGAGCCAGGAACATCTGAAGAAATTCAAACGTTCTGCAGCACCACATACGGAGTCACTTTCCCACTGACAGAAAAAATTGATGTCAATGGCGAAGCACGTCACGCGCTCTATTCAGCACTCACACCTGTTGCAGATGCTGAAGGTGTTGATGGCGACATCCGCTGGAACTTCGAGAAGTTTCTTGTGAACCGTGATGGTGCAGTTGTTGCACGCTTTCACCCAAAGACAGCACCTGATGCACCCGAAGTAATCTCGGCCATCGAATCAGCGCTGTAAAAATCAATCTTCAAGAAGGGCGCTAAGGCCCCCAAAACGAATGATTCGAAATTCTTCGGCAGCATCAAGTTCGTAAAGTGCACCTGTTCCTTGCGAACCACGACGTATGAACAGATCAATCATTTGCGAAGGATCTCCTGAACGAACAGCTTCTTCTGCGAGTGGTGCTTTCTTTCCGGCTGTTCGTGCCTGCATCACTAATTGGTTTGCATAGTTCAACATCATCGTCACGTGGCATTGTGCGGCGCGTACTTTTTTGTCAAGTACGGAAGAAACATCCACGACATGAGTGATTTCTGTAAGCCTGCGCCCGAAGTACCACCGCTCAAAACATCCGTGCGGTTCAAGTCCATCCGCAAAGTGTTCCGGATGATGCAAATCAAACTGACTTGTCCAGAACGCTTCATTGCAGGCTTTGGCTACTACCAAATGATCTTCATTGTCCTCTCCATACATTGAGAACGGATCAAAACTCACCAGCGCATACGGTTTATACGTACGAATCATTCGAATAATTTTCTCGCGTAATGCAACTTCACTGACGTCTCCGAGAACGTCGGTGTTGTAGCCCAATTCAACAATTTCACTGATACCAAGCACAGCGGCAGCAGCATGAAGTTGTTCAGTATTGTTCTTTATCGTTTGTGCTTCGGTTAGTCCATGTGAATCCCAGCGATCATCAGTAACTCGCACACAAACAATTCGCCACCCCATTTCAGCCCACAAAGCAATGGTTCCTCCGAGAAAGAAAGCTGGGTCATCTGCGTGAGGAGATATCAGAAGAATTGTTCGACCCGCACCATTTTCAATTTTCATTGTTTCAATTTGCACATTATTTCCCAAGGAGTCAGCCACAGTCAGATTGTAAACCCGCTTAATCTGCACAATTGTTACTGAGTTAGACTTTTAACTATGGAGCAACTTGGTATCAACGGTGGCACGCCGGTTCGTACATCGCCTTTCCCCGTGTGGCCTGAATTTGATGACAATGAGCGACAGTTAGTAATTGAAGTTCTCGACAGCCGTCAGTGGTGGGCCACACAAGGAACAAAAGTAAAAGAGTTTGAGCGCCAGTGGGGTGACTTTCATGGCACCGGACCCGCAATTGCAGTAACTAACGGGTCACACACTCTTGAACTTGCGCTCTTGGCACTTGACGTTGGCGCAGATGACGAAGTGATTGTCCCAAACTGGACATTCGTTGCTACAGCGGCAGCAGTGCTGATGGTGAACGCAGTTCCCGTTTTGGTAGACGTGGAATTTGGTACCGGCTGTATTGATCCGGTGGCCGTCGAAGCAGCAATCACTTCACGAACTCGAGCTGTGATTGCGGTACATATCGCTGGACATCCAGCAGACATGGATGCATTGTCGACAATCTGCAAGAAGCATGGGTTGGCGCTAATCGAAGACTGTGCGCACGCACATGGAAGTTCATGGAATAACCAACCTGTCGGAACCCTTGGTGATGCGGGCTCGTATTCTTTTCAGGCATCAAAACTTATGACTGGTGGCGAAGGCGGTGCAGTCGTTGCAAAAGATCTAAACATCGCTGCGAAGGTGCGTTCATTTTCTGACTGTGGAAGGCGCCCTGGCGAATGGTTTTATAGTCATTACGCGCTCGGTGGAAATTACAGAATGACTGAATGGCAGGGTGCAATTCTGTTGGCGCAACTCAGCCGCTTTGGTGCGCAACAAAGTATTCGTGCAAGTAATGCAAACCTCTTGAACGACGAGTTGGCATTGATCCCAGGAGTACACCCCCAATCAAGAGACCCACGGTGTACGTCGCAGGGTAACTATTGCTATGTCGTACGTATAGACGAAAAAGATTTTGGTGCTTCGCGTGAGGCAGTGCGCAAGGCACTACTTGCAGAAGGCATCAGCCTCACCATGGCGTACCCGACCATTAATACACTCAACCTCTTTACAGACCCCGCCGGATTTTTACCCAGAGTGAGGTCAAGAGAAGGAATGCAAGATTTTGCGAATCTGTCTCTTCCGGTTTCTCAACGACTCGCCGATGAGACTCTGTGGTTTACTACTTCGGTCTTGATGGGCTCAAGTGACGACACAAGAGACGTCATTTCTGCCGTTCAAAAAGTGCAACGACTTTCCCACACCCTTGATTCAGGGTTGTAACAATGAGTGATGAGTTGACACCAACAATTTCTGTACAAGAGATATCAATTCAAGAACTATTCAGTGAAATTAGCGACGTCACCGTTGTTTACAACAATCCACCGTGGGAAGCGCTCTCCCAAATTCTTCCAACTCCGACACAGTCAATTTCTGCATGGAACATGGATATTGAACATTTGGAGGAGATTGCTTCCACTACTCCTGCAACTTCCACGGTCGTTGGTGTTGGCGGTGGCACTGCGCTAGACACGGCAAAGTTTTTGGCCTGGAAACACGGTTCAACTCTTATCCAAGTGCCCACAATTACCAGTGTTGACGCTGGCTTTACCGATGCAATCGGCGTGCGAGTCAATGGCAACGTTCAATACGTTGGAAAAATCATGCCGAAGATGGTTGTTCTTGATATCCCTCTTATTCGAAGCGCACCCAAACATCTGAATCGCGCCGGTGTCGGAGACGTACTCTCCTGCCACACCGGGCTATTTGACTGGAAACTCGCGATAGACGCCAAACAAGAAAATCGATGGAATGACAATCTCTACGCATTGGGAAGGTCACTACTCGATGAACTCGAGGCTGCAATTGGCGATATCGGTGCAGTAACAGAACCTGGCGTTCGATTTGTCGCTGATGCGTATCGACGAATAGGCGCCGCTTGCGCCGTTGCCGGACATAGTCGCTTTGAAGAAGGCTCTGAACACTTCCTGGTCTACGCCCTTGAGCATGCAACTGGCGACCATTATGTGCACGGTGAGGTTGTGGCTATGGGAGTTACAGCAATGGCTTCGGTGCAAGGAAACGATGTGGAACGAGTGCGAAAGATCGTTTCGCAGTCCGGAGTTCGTGCAAACCCACTCGATATCGGAATCAGTCAACAGCAGTTCTTCGAAACGCTGAAGTCTGTTGCGGAATACACAACCCGAGAACAACTTGATTATTCAATCGTCAATTCGCATGACATTACCGAGTCTGAGATTTCTGCGGCATGGAACACGGTGACGTCATTGCCAAGAGTGAACATATGAGGAGTCCAGAGATCGTCACACTCGGTTACGGCTTTATTGCTGACATGCATATCAAGGCTGCTCGTGAAGTGGGTATCAAGACCGCTGGAGTATCCGGCCACAATGGCGACAAAGCTCTTCAATTTGCCAATAAACACGGCATCTCCCATTCCACCGATGATTGGAAGCAGCTAATTGACACCACAACGGCAGACCTTGTGGTTGTTTGCACGCCAAATTATTTGCATTATGAGCAAACCATCTATGCGCTTCAAATGGGTAAGCATGTCTTAGTAGAAAAACCTGCTGCAATGGACACGACCCAGATGCTTGAAATGATGACCGTTGCTCACGCACAAGATCGGTTACTTGCTGTTGGTCATATGTGGCGATACCACCCAGAAGTCATTTCATTTCGAGACTCGATTCGTGCTGGCGAACTAGGAAAAGTCATTCGCACACATGGTTACGGCGTTCATGCTCACTGGGGCCCATCAGGATGGTTCATTGATAAGTCACTTGCAGGAGGTGGGGCACTCATTGATATGGGAATCCATGCAATAGATACAGCACGTTTTCTTCTCGATGATCCTCAACCAGTTCGTGTGCAAGCAACAATCGGATTCGGAAAATATGGAGATTACGAAGTCGATGATGATGGCATAGTTACTGTCGATTGGGACAACGGAGTGTGCTCAGTTATCGAATCAGGCTGGTGGCAACCAAAACTTCGAGGCCTTGAGGCTGAGACAGAAGTGCTGGGCACAACTGGTTACAGGAAGATATGGCCAAACATGCCACCAGTTCCTAAGGGATACAACCACTGTGAGACCGAGATGTATGCACGACAACTACAAGACGTTGTGGCTTGCATTTCCTCTGGCGCAACTCCTGCATGTTCTGCAGAAGTCGGATTTACTGCACTCGATATTGTCGAGAAGGCTTACAAGGCTGCAGCGGCCTAAAGAATTCCGGCCATTATTTGTGAGCCGAACTCTAGGACGCGATCAATCTCTCCGGGTGCAACGCCTGCAGTGACGGTTTCATATCGTTCGTCGCCACCTTTTTCTTCGAAATGTTCTCGCATGGGCAAATACCGAAAACTCGTGTTCGCTAAGCCAATGACAAAGGCGCGATCAGACTGATTCAATTCACTCCACCGACGGCCAAGCGCAACCAGTACTTCTCCTGGCATTGCCAAAAACTTAAGAGTGTCAATTACTAAGACCTGAATCGGGAAATTGATCGGCGTTGAAGGCGTAAGACGAGCTTTTCTGGCTGTCAAACCTAGGTAGTAACAACATGCAATCATGATGCGTCTCATTTCGCTCTCAGACATATCGAGAGAGATCACCGCATGCGATGCAGCAGCCCATAGCTGCGACATGGGAACTGTCGTTTGGAAATCGGCACCAAGGAATTCCTTCAAATCAGCAATGCTCTTGGCTAACCGAAGTTCAGCCGCACTTTCGTCTAACCCTCCATTGTTTGGCATTAACTCCAAGGTTGAAGACTTCATCCCAAGAAGCCCATCGTCTGCAGTGGATGAGTCTTTTGTGAGTTCAGCCATCTTGGCTACTACAGCTTCTGCGAGTTGAGCTCCAATCTTTTTGGTGTCTTCAAAAGAGCTGTCGCAATAGCCCCGAGGGTCTAGAGCGTCACGCCGCGGTGACGTCGCTGGCACTACATCACCTTCTGTTGTATTGATGAATAGCGGGGTAACTCCTGGCAACGCCTTTCTAATCCAGCGTTTTGCCTCGCCTGGGTAGTCAGCCGACACTTCTGGGTTGTCCCAGCCCATGGTTGTTGGGTGGCATCCACTGCCAAAAAGAACTGCAAACGGGGAATCAGACTGAGAGTCGATAGCCAACAGAACAGGGATGCGTGTGTCTACTTCTTGAACATCGTTCGGTTTCCATCGATTAAATCCAATGCGGGCATCGCCATAGCCGCTAACAATGCGCGCTGGGCGTCGTGAATGAAACGCTTCAATACCTGCTTTGATCAGTGCATCAGTCAGTTGCTGGGAAAACTGTTGCACTCCTATTGCTAACCCAGATGGGTCGTACGGCACAGGGGCTGAATGCGTATGTGATGCGGCCAGCAGTATCCGATTGGTGTCGATACCAGTAGCCAGATGAATCTGTTCAACAACTTCCTTCGTAACCGGAGCTGCCATTGCAATGAGATCTGCAGTAATGACCAACAACGGATCATCTCCACCAATACAGAGCGCAACAGTTTCTATGGCATCGTGAACAGAATCAGACGGCGTAATTCTCTGACCAAAACCACCAAGCATGACTGGATATGACGGCGTGATATCAACTGATGCGACACCAACAAATGTTGTAATCATGTTTCCCCCGAGTACGCCTCGGTATCGAAACTAAGCCTTTTCGGCGGCAACAAACGAGTCGAGCGCGGTTCCGCTCTCAAGACTTGTAATCAACGCGTAACGCGGGAAGTCATGATTGTGAACAACGACGTGCCACAACCGTTGTGTATCAACAAGAAATCGAGAACCCTTGTGTAACGGCACACGGCGTTCTGTTGCCCGGTCTGGCAAGCCATCTGGACCATTGTCCATCAACAACATATAGCTATCGGGGCAGTCTGTTAGTTCCATCCAGGTGCGAACAACCCAGCCTTCATTGTCTGGATTAAAGCGGTTGTTGTCATCACGGTGAATATTGCGCAAAGCCTGCTCGTGATTTTGCGGCTCCAATTTGATGATGCGCACGCGACCGAAGTTTGCACCAATGGAATCAACGTATTTCTTCAGTGTTGGAGCAGAAGACGCGTTCGAAGTCCACAGTGCATCTTTGTCAGTTTTGCCCTTGTCCCAAAAACCACGGCAGTCAAGTTCACCATCAGCAGAAGCAAGCGGCGCAAAGTTTGTGTCGCCACCACTTTTCCAATCCATGTACTCAAGTGATTCCCATTCAGATGCAGGAACATCGAATGGCGCATCACGTAACACAACGAAACCAGTTTCAGCTAAACAGTCAAGTCGAACATGTGGAGTTTGCAATGGAATTGCAACGGACCAGTGTTCTTGTGTTGGCCAGAATGCGGTGCTCATGAGTTCATTGTACGGAGTTGTGAGTACTGAATGGAAGGACCAATGTCATGGTTGCATGGTGGTAGTTGCACCTATCGGCACAAAACCCGTAGCTGGAGGTAGTAACAGCACAGTTCCTGCATCGACACGATCAGGATTTTTTATCTTGTTTAGCGCGACAAGTGCTGGTGCACTGATTTTCAGTTTTTCGGCAATTCCATATAACGATTCACCGGGAAGAACTGTGTACTTCAATGGAGGTGCAGTATTGGCCGGGGAAATACTGGTACTCGTTGTACTTGCAGCAATTGTGGTGGCAGACGACGATGAACCGCTATCGGTCAGTAAGTACGAAAAGAACGCAAGCAGCCCAAACAAGCATGTGCTCCACAACAGATACATATGAAGTCGCGTGCGGAGAAACATTGGTGCCATGTTATGTCCGTCACAGCTGGCATGTGTAGTAGGCGCCCCGTAAGAGAAAACGGGAGTATCTGCTCTACTCTGTATCTCTCATGACTCCAGAGACTCGCTCATTCCCCGGCGCCAAGCGCCCGGACCGTTCATATCGGCACAATGCCGACGGAGTAGACATTGCGGTCTATGAATGGGGCACAGAATCAAACCCAGCACTCTTCCTGGTGCACGGTGGCTCTGACTTTGCTGGCACGTTCGACGTTTTCGCACCTCTCATCGCTGCTGCGGGGTATCGCGTCGTCGCATGGGACCACCGCGGTCATGGCGACAGCGAACATGCCCCCCTCTACGGATGGGATGCAGATATCCGTGACGCATTGTCGGTGATGTCTGCTGTAACAACCAAGGCTTCCCCTGTGATCGCGCACTCAAAGGGTGGTGCCCTCATGATGCAGCTTGCCGACTCATGCCCGTACCGCATTTCTGCGATGGTCAATATCGATGGCATGCCGAGCAAGCGGCGCATGCCAGACGTTCCTGATCATGATCAGTCGCGATTGCTTGCAGACTCAATTGGTTCATGGCTTGATTTCCGTCATGAAGCTGCAGCATCTGAACGTAAGCCAGGCACATTGGTTGACCTCGCGCAACGTAGAGGAAAGATGAACCCTCGCCTTTCCGTTGAGTGGCTTGAATACCTCGTAACCATCGGTGCGCAACAAGACGCAGATGGTTGGCGTTGGAAACTTGATCCCACAATGCGCTTCGGTGGTTTCGGTCCGTGGCGTCCTGAATGGGCATCATTACGCATGGCAGCACTCACCATGCCGTTTCTCGGATTACTCGGCACCTTTGATGAGCCAATGGGTTGGGGTGCTCGCCCTCGTGATGTGTTGCCGTGGATTCCTTCCAGTGGACGACTTGAAGTTCTTGAAGGCATCGGGCACTTCATTCACATTGAAGAACCCGAAAGAGTCAGCACATTGATTTTGGAGTTCTTGTCATGAACACAGTGATGCTTCAACACAACAAAGTCACTCTTGCATTGCATGAAGTTCGGCCTGGAACTGGTCGCCCATTGTTGTTCTTACACGGACTCGGCGAAAGCGCAGCCATGATGTCAGCACTTGCTGTTGATTGGGACGGCCCAGTGTGGGCACTTGATTTCACCGGCCATGGTGATTCATCTGTCCCAGCCGGCGGCGGTTATTCCTCAGAAATCCTTATGGCAGACGCCGATATCGCCCTACGCCACATTGGTGAAGCGACCGTTGTTGGCAGAGGACTTGGCGCCTACATTGCGTTTCTCATTGCTGGCGCGCGACCAACATTGGTTCGCGGTGCAGTGTTGATTGATGGGCCAGGACTTGCTGGCGGAGCAATTCATGCAACATCTAATTCGGAGATCACATCGGGCGGAGACCGCACAGGAACAACTCCAGACCCATGGGCACTCATTGAATTATCGCGTGATGCACGTCCACCCACTTACACCACAACATTTGCACGACTAGCCGTTAGTGGTTCAGGAATTGCAGACCCCATTGCTGTCACATGCAAAGTGTCACCACCATGGGTTGAAGCAATTCGTGCAGAACCCGGCGTGATGATTGACATCACTCTGCAAGACGCACTAGATATTTACGCTGCCGTTTAAATATCACGCTGTGTAACAGCGTCGGCAAGATCAAGAAGTGCTTCATATGCAGCACCCTGTATCAATTCCTTATCTAAGGAAACGACCGCTTCGTCACGTAGAGAAACAATGAGAGATTCCATTTCGGCAACGGCGCCCGTTGTTGAAACAACTTCTTGCACTGACGAGACATCATCATGCGACATTCCAGGCGTTCCGATGGTGTCGAGAATTTTCAATTGCGATGCTGACGCAAGCGCATACGCACGAGCCAGCATCGGAGTTGGCTTTCCTTCGAGGAAATCTCCACCAACGGGTTTTCCTGTGATTGAAGAATCTCCGAATGCGCCCAACATGTCGTCACGCATTTGAAACGCATCGCCAAGCGGCAAGCCATATGCAGACAACATCGGCATAAGTGCAGATCCGGCTTCTACATTCGCCGCGACAGCACCAAGATGTAGTGGGCGTTCGATTGTGTACTTGGCGCTCTTGTAGCGGCAAATTCGTTCGGCTATTTCAATACGTCGTTCACGGCGTGCCGAACCCAAGGTGTCGAGATACTGGCCGATATTCATTTCCATACGGAGGTCATGCCAGATAGAGCGTGCAGCCGGTGACACTTCATCCATCAACTTGTCAGACATGACATACGTAATGTCACCGATCAGAATTGCTGCTCCTTCGCCGAATCGTCGCGATTCCCCTGCCATCTGTCCGGCACTATGCATATCCGCCATGCGCCGGTGGGTAGTGGTGTTGCCGCGACGAGTCTCTGCATCATCAATGACGTCATCGTGAAACAGAGCGAACACGTGCAACAACTCAATGGCTGCACCAATACGGAACTGTTGAACGTCCTCTGGGTCACCACCTGCTGCTACCCAACCCCAATGAGCAAATTGTGGCCGTAGGCGTTTGCCGCCACCAAGAACTAATGACTCGATCTCATCGAAAACGGTTTCAAGATCTTCGTCAATTCGTGTCCATGTCTGTCGTTCGTTGTCGACAGCGGCTGTAAGGACATCATTTACGCGCGAAATAATTGCGCTGGCTTCGCTCATTCGTCTTCGTCTTCTTCATCAAAGTCAGATTCTTCAAATTCAATATCAGCGACAAGAGTGTCAACAGTAAGTTGCGCTGCCGTAATACGTTCGTTGCACCATGTAATCAAGAACGAAGCGCGTTCTACTTTGGTGGCCAATACGTCAACATCAATGGAGTTCGAATCAAGCTGAGACAAAATTGATTCAATCTCTGTCATCGCTTCTGCATATCCTGCGGGTGCAGCTTGTGTTGTTTTCTTAGCGGCCATTAGGCAACTCCTTCTACTGTGCTGGTGATGCTGCCGTCGGCAAGCGCTGTGACAACGGTGTCACCTTTTTTGATTTCTGAAATTGAACGAACAACATTGCCCGAAGAATCGCGCGTGATGCTCCAACCGCGAGCCATGGTGGTGACCGGGTCAAGCAAACGAACCGATGCAGCGTGCATCATGAGCTTTTGAGACTGGCGTTCAAGAGCGGTACGAGGACGAGTGCGAAGGCGTTCTACTGATACTGCAATACGAGAGCGAGCACGTTCCACAGCTGTTTGTGTTAGTGAGCGCAACGAACCGGCACTGTATGAGAGTTCTGACAAGAAGCTCTCGACAATCGCTATGACTGACTGCGCACATGCCGTTGGCGTCTTATTTGCCGTATGGGCGACGATGTCAGCGATGCTTGTATCAATTTCATGACCAATACCAGTGAACACAGGATGTGAACATTTTGAAATGGCCATTGCTATTTGTTCATCATCAAAAGCTGCGAGGTCACCCTTTGAACCACCACCACGCATCAACATGACGAGATCAATGTCGTCTCGGCGCGAGAGTGAATTGAGTGCAGCAACAATTTGTGACACAGCAGAGTCGCCTTGCACTCGAACATCGCAAAAAGTAATTGCAAATCCGATTCCGGATTCGGTGAGATGCTGTTGAGCATCAGCCCACCCAGCAGCCTGGCTTGATGAGATGATTCCGAGCCGCAACGGAACCAGGGGAACTGGAATTCGTTTGTTGATCTTGTCAACGCCCTTTTCCATGAGTTGACGCAGTAGTTCTTCACGCTTTGCGGCAACGTCACCGGCAGAGAATTGCGTGTCGACATCAGTAGCGATGAGATTTAACTTTCCGAACGGTCCGTAATATTCAACGCGGCCGAAAAGGCGAACCTTCAAACCGTCTTTCAGTTCGATTCCTTGTTGACGCAATTTGGCTTGCACATTACGTAGAGGGCCTGCGAACAAGTTGATATTCAGTTGAGCTTTAACACCGTCGATGTTCTCAATCAATGTGAAATATGCATGAGGGTTCGGTTTCCGTAATCCTTGAATTTCACCTTCAACCCAGACACCTTCATCAAAGGATGCCTTGAGAACATGGTTGAGAACTTCAGTGAATTGTCCGACACTGAACGACGGAACCCCATTGATGAATTCGACCTCGGCTGCCATTGTGTCTACTCTACGGAAGGCGCAGACAGTCCGAAGGAACCACCGGCACGAACTTGTGATGCGTACATGGCATCAAGTGCCATCAGTTCATCATGCGTTCCCTGTTCCATAATGAGACCGTCATCAAGAACCACAATTCGATCTGCATCACGAATAGTGGAAAGACGATGGGCAATCACAATGGCAGTTCGGCCATACAACGCAGATTCAAGGGCTTCTTGCACCAATGCTTCGTTCTCATTGTCGAGGTGACTTGTTGCTTCGTCAAGAATCATGATGGCGGGGTTCTTCAGCAGCATTCGAGCAATAGCCACTCGTTGTTTTTCTCCGCCCGACAAGCGATACCCGCGCTCACCCACCAGAGTGGCATATCCATCTGGCAAGCCGGCGATGGTGTCGTGTATGCGTGCCGCAACACACGCTGCTTCAATGTCTGCCTGTGTCGCATCGGGCTTGGCATACCGAAGGTTGTCGCCGATTGATTCATGAAAGAGAT
>JAPKZY010000017.1 GCA_026393535.1 Actinomycetota bacterium
CTTACTTCGGTTAGACCATACGAATCCTGTAGTACTGTCCGCAGATATGCATTCCTTTGTCAATGTCCAAAATAAAGACGTCACTATTCGGGTGGCAGTCAAAGGCTCGGGCCCCCTCATCGTGTGCGTTCACGGTTGGCCAGAACTCTGGTACTCATGGCGCCATCAACTCTCCTACTTTTCTGAACGCGGATACAAAGTTGCAGCAATTGACGTGCGCGGATACGGCAGAAGTTCACAACCTCACGACATCGCTGCTTACACATTGCGAAACCTTGCATCGGACGTAGTGGCAGTAATCGATGCACTCGATGATTCACCATCCCGTGACAAGAATTCTCATGGTCAAGCAATTTTGTTTGGTCATGACTGGGGCGCCCCCATTGTGTGGAACACATCAATTCTTCACCCCGAACATATTCGTGCCGTTGCCGGTCTCAGTGTTCCCTTCACTGGAATATCAGAAGGGTCATTTCTTGACATCGCAGAAATGCTCTATCAAGACAAATTTTTCTATCAGTTGTATTTTCAGGCAGAAGGTGTTGCAGAGGCAGAATTTGAAGCCGATGTAGCTGCCAGTTTGCGCAAGACATACTTCTCAATCTCGGGTGATGCACCACTAAACCACTTCTTGGAAAACAAGCCTGTCGATGCCAAATTTTTCGATGGCATGGTAGACCCAGAAGTTTTCCCTCGTTGGCTCACCGAAGCTGACCTACAAGTATTCATTGATGCATTTACTGCATCTGGATTCCGCGGGCCATTCAACCGATACAGAGCACAACGTATCGACGCGATGGAAATGGCCGAACATGTTGGATCACTAATTACACAACCATCATTTTTCATCGGTGGCGAGAGAGATGCTGTTCGTTCCTTTGTGCCAGGCATGGACTTATATGAAAACCCACTCAGTGGCGGCGCAGATGTCCGCGGCTCTGTGATCATTCCAAATGTTGGGCATTGGGTTCAGCAAGAGGCACCACGAGAGACAAACATCGCTCTTGAGGGTTTCCTTTCACAGCTGAAGTGAATTTGAGATCTGCGGTTTAGGAAACCGTTGGTGTCGCTTTACGATTCAGGACGAATCCGACAACACCCGTGATTGCGCCCAAGACAATCAGCACGATAAATCGCGTCACCATCGGGTCTGTAATGAATTGCGCAGCAGCTTCAAGTGCTGCCTTGTTATCGGTTGATGACTGCGGGATACGACTACGCACAATAAGAACAATGCCGAGGAAGATAATTCCACCGGAGAAAAGACGAATTCCTAAGCGCAACGTGCGTTGCCATTGAGTAACAACACTGAGAAACCACGCAGCGACTTGCAGTAAGAGACCGATAATGACAAACAGCCATGAGCCGCGCTGCGCCATGTCTCTGATGGATTTGATATCAGCGTCTCCCGGTTTGCGCTCCACTTTCAGAGGATCCATTGTGGGATTCTGATCTGTTGGAATGGAAGGATCAGCTGCACGAATCGCGGCAAGCGTCGCATCGCTGAATTTAGAAATATCAACTGAAGTTGCTGGCGCATTTTCAATGTAAACCGCATACACGGTCGCAGCAACTTCCCCAGCGAAGTTAATTAGTTCCGGATCCGCAAGTTTTTCTTTGACTGCCGAGACAATAAGCGGACGCGCTACAGAAAACACTAATTTCTCAGTGTCGTTATCAGCGCTGTCTTGCAACTTCTCAATCAGTTTGTCTGCAATCACATCACGAACATCTGGTTGATTCAATGCGCTCTTGACTGTGGATTTAGCTGCATCTGGTGACGACACAAAACTCATCAGAACAAGAGAGATAAGGCCAAGACCGATCAAGGCAATGCCCAGCCCACCAAGGATGGTGGCGAACGTTCGCCTGACCCAATGTTGAGATTCAGTTGTGGCTTCAGTTAGCTCGGTAAGCGGTGACGACTCATTCATAAATCGTCATCATAACAAAATTTTGTTAGTAGCCAGACCGAATCATTAGTGCTCCAATGGTGGCATTAGTAACAGGATCAATGGCGATAGCACTGCCACCGGCCCTGTTCACTGCGTATTCATCCACGACTAATGGCGATGCAAGAGCTAGTTCTACCCGTCCAATGTCATTCAAGACGAGACGATCGGTCGGAGTGTTTTCAAGAGTCTCTAGGTCAAGGCGATGAGTAATGGCGACCACACGAGCTGATACCTCACCAGAGGCATGACGAACAATAAGAGCATCACCAACAGATAGTTCCGCATCCGTAAACCAGCACACATCAGCAATGAGCCCAGTTGCATCAACAGGCTGATGAGCGCCATCAACCACAATCACATTTCCTTTGCCAACGTCGAGATCATCGGCAAGTTCAATCGCGATTGCATCACCGGGAACTGCAATGTCTGTAGGTGAACCAGCACGTGTCAGCCCTGCAACAGTGCTTGAGTATCCCTGCGGATGAACAGTGACCGAGTCTCCGACACGGATTGCGCCGCCTTCAAGTCGTCCCGCATAACCGCGGTAATCGCTACCGCCGTGTTCGCGCAATGTCCACTGCACAGCGAGGCGGGCATCAATGGTTGCTACCGGAGTGATGTCAAGAGTCTCCAGCAGTTCAAGAACTGACGGGCCTTCGTACCACGGCGTCTTGTCGCCAGCATCAACCACATTTTCCCCATCTGTTGCACAGATGGGGATGGGATGAATGGGAACCGAAGATCCGAGAGTAGAAACAATTGCTGCGACATCGGTGACAACAGTGTCAAAGATTGTTTCGTCCCAATTGACCAAGTCCATCTTGTTCACAGCAAGAACCAAGTGTGAGACACCAAGTAACGCCGCAATGGATACATGGCGACGAGTTTGTTCCACAACACCATGACGAGCGTCAACGAGAACGATTGCAATATCGCTAACAGAAGCACCAGTCACCATGTTGCGAGTGAACTGAGCATGACCCGGCGTATCTGCCAATACGAAACTGCGCTTCGGAGTTGCAAAGTAACGGTATGCAACATCAATTGTGATGCCTTGTTCACGCTCTGCACGAAGACCGTCCGTTAGTAGAGCCAGGTTGAATGTGCCGTCGCCGTAGCGGCGGCTGGCTTTAGTAACAGCACTTAACTGATCTTCAAAGATGCCCTTGGAGTCATGCAGTAAGCGGCCGATAAGTGTGCTCTTGCCATCATCGACTGAGCCAATAGTGGCAATACGAACCTGAGTGTTCGACGCTGTTGAAGTAGCGCTCATTAGAAGTAGCCCTCACGCTTACGGTCTTCCATCGCTGATTCGCTGAAGTTGTCATCAGCCCTGGTTGCGCCACGTTCTGTGATGGGCGCTGTTGAGACTTCTGCAAGTACATCTTCATACGTTGTGGCAGTAGAACGAACCGCACCTGTGCAGCTCATGTCGCCCACGGTGCGATACCGCACGATTTCTTTACGGGGTACTTCGCCATCTTCGGGAACAACCGGACCACCGACAGACAGCAACATGCCATCGCGCTCGATGACAGTGCGTTCGTGGGAGAAGTAGATAGTGGGCAATGGAATCTCTTCACGAGCGATGTATTCCCAAATATCAAGTTCAGTCCAGTTAGAAATTGGGAACGCACGAAGGTGCTCACCTTTCACAATGCGTGGGTTCAAGATGTTCCATGGCTCTGGGCGCTGCATACGTGGCTCCCAGCCGCCTTTTTTGTCACGGAAGCTAAGGATACGTTCTTTTGCACGTGCCTTGTCTTCGTCGCGGCGTCCGCCACCAAAAGCGGCATCGAACTTGTGGGTGCGAATTGCCGTGAGCAAAGTGACAGCTTGTTGACGGTTACGACTACCGGTTGGGCCTGGATCTGGAATGTCTCCCCTGTCAATGCTTTCTTGCACTGACGCAACTACTAATTCCAGGCCATACTTGCGCACGAATTCGTCTCTGTACTCAATAACTTCTGGAAAGTTATGGCCAGTATCAACTTGCATGACAGGAAATGGCAAGCGTGCTGGAGCAAACGCCTTAATGGCAAGCCACAACAACACTGCAGAGTCTTTTCCGCCTGAGAAGAGCAACACTGGCGACTCGCAGCCTGACACCACTTCTCTGATGATGGTGATTGCTTCAGATTCAAGACGATCTAAATGTGACCGGCTTGCAAGTATTTCCAATTCGTTCTGTGATGTCACTGCACTCATGTGTGTCTCCTTATTTTCTTCGATTTCTAAATGTGCAATCCGCACTCGGTTTTTGCTTGTCCGGCCCAACGGCCAGCTCGTTTGTCTTCGCCTTCAGCAACAGGCTTCGTACAAGGCCAACAACCAATGCTCGGGTATCCACGATCTTTCAATGGATTACGAGGAAGTTCATGGAGAAACTCGTACGTTTCCATTTCTTCATCGCTGTACAGCGCCAATGGGTTGATCTTCAGAACATTGCGCACTGCATCAAGAGACACCACAGGAGTCTCAGCGCGCGTTGGTCCGTCAATGCGGCGAACGCCTGTCACCCATCCGGTTTTTTCTGACAACACTGCATTCAGTGGCTGCACTTTGCGAACATTGCAGCAGGCTTCAGTGTCGCGTTGCCACAAGTTGTCTGGCGTCACGTGAAGTGGGTGAACAATGCGAAGGTTTGCATCAAAATTCTTTCGCAACTCTTCGGCTAGCCATTGGGTCTCTGCAAACAAGTACTGCGTATCGATCATCACGATTTCAATTCCAGGAACCGCAGTCGCTGCAACATGGGCAAGCACCACGTCTTCGAAGCTGCAGGTCACAGTTATGTCGTTTCCCACCCGGTCTGCAGCCCAACGCACAATCTCAACGGGCGTGGCGTGCTCTAGTTCGCTTGCGGCAGCAGCTATCTCGTCTGCATGAAGGGCGACGGACGCTTTGGTCCATGTGGTCGTTGGCATCCGACCAATCTACAGCGATACCTGACTAAATCAGTCATATTTATCAGGAATAGGAAATCCCTGCTGGATAAGGAAAAGGCCGCCCCGAAGGGCGGCCAAATCCGAGTTATCTAGGTAATTAACTGAAGCGGACAAGTCCTTGGTCGATAACCACGCGGTCACCGACAGATGTTGTGAACACTGCTTCGCCCTTGGCTATTTCCCACATTTTGATGGTGAGTGCTTCGCCAGGAAATACTGGAGACGCGAATCGGCCTTCGATGTGCTTAAAGCGATTTGCATCGCCACCACATAGTGCATTCAACAAGCCACGGCCTGTGAATCCGTATGTGCAAAGACCATGCAAGATGGGCTTCGGGAATACGCCTGCTGCAACAGCAGGGTGATTCGGATCTGAGTGCAATGGGTTGCGATCACCGTTCAAGCGATACAACAACGCTTGGTCAAGCGACGTCTGAAATGTGATTTCATGGTCAGGAGCTTTTGCTGGTGGTTCATTTTGTGCACCGCTTGGTCCACGCTCTCCACCAAAGCCGCCTGCACCACGAATGAACACTGATGAGCGAGTTGAGTACAACGGCTTGCCATCAGCATCAGTTGCCTCTGCCTCAGTCACGATGACTGCAGCTTTTTCCTTGTCGTACATTGCAACAAGCTTGCTTTGTACCGTTGCTGTTCCTTCAATAGGAAGAGGCTGGTGCAAAGTGATTGATTGCGATGCATGCACAAGATTTGCGTAGTTGAATTCACCAACATTGCGCATTGGGTTTGATGCGGCAGTTGCCTGACCAGATCCCAACACAACAGGCATTGTGGGAAGCGCCTTTTGCGTTACGCCTGTTGAGTTTTCTGTGACGTATTCCAATTGATCTGAACTGACATTCAAACTCACTGCATACAGCAATGAATCCTTTGATGTCCAAGAGATCTTGTACGGCTCGCCGACTGATCCGACTGCTTCTGGGTTAAGTGTCATTGTGTGTCTTTCTTATTTCTTTATCGAGGGCTCTGAGGCCATGTGCCGTCTTGGCCGTTCATGCCAGCGTTCGGGCGAGCTGCCTTCAACAACTCAGCCACAACTGGCCCAATCTTTGTCGGGTCTTCGACTGGTGCATGGCTTGGTCCGCGATGCCAACCTTCTGCGATTGCGAGTGTCTGACCACTTGCTTCGAAGATACGACCGGTAACACCAGCAGCTTCATCAGAAGCAAGCCAGGTAACGATTGGTGCGATCCAACGTGGTGAACGCATTTCGCGCTCTTCGTCAGTCTCTGGTGCATTGCCAAGACCCTCTGTCATACGAGTGAGCGCAACTGGTGCCACTGCGTTCACAGTGACGTTGAAGCGTGCAAGCTCGAGTGCAGCGATGATGGTGAAAGAAGCGATACCAGCTTTTGCTGCGCCGTAGTTCGTTTGTCCGAGGTTTCCGTAGATACCAGACACAGAAGTTGTGTTGATGATGCGGCCAGATGTTGGCTTGCCGGCTTTTGCCTGCTCGCGCCAGTATGCAGCTGCCCAACGTGATGGACCAAAGGTTCCCTTGAGGTGAACCTTGATAACTGCATCCCACTCTTCTTCAGTCATGTTTGTCAGCATGCGGTCGCGCAAGATACCTGCGTTGTTCACAACGATGTTGAGGTCACCGAATGATTCAACTGCTGTATTGATGAGGCGCTGTGAGCCTTCCCATGACGAAATGTCATCACCGTTAGAAACAGCTTCGCCACCCATTGCCTTGATCTCTGCAACAACTTGATCTGCAGGGCTAAGGTCGCCACCGCTTCCATCAACGTTTCCGCCGAGGTCGTTAACAACAACCTTTGCTCCTTGACTTGCCAGACTGAGCGCATGCTCGCGGCCAATGCCACGACCTGCTCCTGTAACGACTGCAACGCGTCCTTCACACAACTTTGCCACGATGGCCTCCATGATTCATTGGGCACCCGACGGATGCCACCTCTCAATAGTACGAACTCATGTCACTACCCACATAGCCCGACTGCCCTCTAGCCTCTGAATCGTGGCAAGCAAGGTCCTTATTATCGGAGCAGGGCCCTCCGGAACTGCCTGTGCCGCCACCCTTCACCGTCTTGGCCACGACGTGACCGTAGTGGACAAAGCCACCTTCCCGCGCGACAAGTGTTGTGGCGATGGCCTCACCACCAATGCCCTTCGCATCCTTGACCAGCTTGGTTTTGACCCATCGCGTGTTCCCGATTGGCAAGTCACCTCTGATGTTGTTGTGCACTCACCAACTGGTCGAACAATCGAACTTGCCTTGCCAGATGTTGGTGGCATCTTTGCTGCCATTGCGCCTCGGTCTCAATTCGATCATGCACTGGTGCAACATTGCCGAGATGCAGGCATCACCATTCATGAAGGTCATGCTTTTGTGTCTCTGTCAGAAACAGACACGTCGATAGTTGTCAATGTCGAAGGACTAGACCAGTTCAACGTTGACTATGTCGTTGCAGCTGACGGCATGTGGTCACCTGTGCGAAAAGCAATGGGACTGTCGAAACCCGGTTATCTCGGTGACTGGCATGCGTTTCGCCAATACATCAGCAATGTCACTGGTACTGGCGCAACGCAACTTCATGTGTGGTTTGAAAAAGACTTACTACCTGGCTACGCGTGGTCGTTTCCCTTACCAGGCAATCGCGCGAACTTCGGATACGGCATCTTGCGCACGTCCGAGCGCAGCACAA
This sequence comes from Actinomycetota bacterium, assembly GCA_026393535.1. Taxonomy (GTDB): domain Bacteria; phylum Actinomycetota; class Acidimicrobiia; order Acidimicrobiales; family Ilumatobacteraceae; genus UBA2093. The sequence continues at coordinate 7,591 of JAPKZY010000017.1, forward strand.
AATTTATGAACGATACGTGGCATGACCTATTAACTCGTCCTCACATTCGTGAAGCACTCGGAGCAGACTTCGTGCCAGAAGATCGACACACCGCATGGCCAATCCCCGCCCGTATTGACGAAGCCGTCCGATCTTCAGGGCGTGTTCTTTTCATTGGAGACGCGGTGTGTGCCACCGATACGTTGACAGGTGAAGGAATCGGTCAAGCGTTGGAAACCGGAATCGCAGCTGCCGAATCGATTAATTCGGGCAACTCCCCTGTCGAAGTTCGTACTCACTATTCACGCGCGATCGATAAAACTCTGCTCGCTGACCACCGCATGTCGGTGGCGCTCAGTTCGGTCTTGGCCCGCCCATTTTTTACCCGCATGGTCCTTGCTCTCGTTGACACGAACAACTGGACCCGCACCAATTTTGCCCGCTGGATGTTTGAAGATGAGCCACGAGCCATTGTTTTGACGCCACGGCGCTGGCATCGCAAGTTCCTCAGCCGTTCGGGTGCGTACGAATCCTGAAGGCAGAACTACGGTTATAGCCATGAAGACACGCCTTACCGAAATGTTCAACATTGAATTGCCCATCATGCTTGCAGGGATGGGTGGCGTTTCCTACAGCGACCTTGTTGCAGCAGTGTCTGACGCGGGTGGCATAGGCACATTTGGCGCAGCGCCCATGTCAACCGAATTTCTGACTTCAGAAATGGCTCGTGTTCGCACATTGACGGACAAGCCATTTGGTGTCGACCTTCTTACTGCGGCACCCGATTCGATTACCCGCAACATCCAAGCAATCATCAACGGTGGAGCAAGTATCTACGTCGCTGGTCTTGGAGTGCCACGCGAAATTGTTGATGAGCTACATAGCCACAACATTCTTGTTGGTTCTATGTGTGGAAAAGTACGCCATGCAACAGCAGCTGTTGCAAGTGGATGTGACTTTGTTGTCGCACAAGGAACAGAAGCTGGTGGCCATACCGGTGTTGTCGCCACAATGGCACTTGTGCCGCAAGTTGTCGATGCTGTCAACGGCAAAGTTCCCGTTGTTGCAGCAGGTGGAATTTTTGATGGTCGCGGCCTAATGGCGTCACTTGCACTTGGTGCAGATGGCGTATGGATCGGAACAAAGTTCATTGCCACGCACGAGGCACACACAGGCAAGGGTTATAAAGAAAAAATCCTTGAATCTCGCGAAGATGACGTCGTAGTCAGCAAGGGCTACACCGGTAAGACATGTCGCGTCATACGAACCGAGTGGAGCAACCATTGGGAAAAGAACCCATCAGAACTTCAAGGTTTTCCCGGTCAAGCCATCGCTGCAGCGCAAGCAGGAATTCAGCAACTTGGCTCAGGACCAGATGTAGTACTCGACACCAACCGTGCGTTTATGGCAGCCGGCCAAGCGGTCGGTGCCATTCATGAAATTCTTCCTGCGCGCCAGGTTGTTGAAAACATTATGAACGAAGCACGACGCACTCTTGAGCGCCTTGCATCATTTCGATAATCCATAGTGTTTTCCTTACTGCGGCGTAACCGCGACATTCGACTTGTCTTTGGTGCTCAAGTTGTCTCTTTTGCTGGCGACTGGTTCACGTTTGTTGCACTTGCAGGCTTGGTAGAGGATCGCACCAAGTCTGCCTTTCTCGTGTCGTGTGTGTTGGTATCAATGACATTGCCTGGCCTGCTGATGTCGCCTGTTGCTGGTTCGTTCGCCGACCGCTTTGACCGCCGTAAAATTCTGGTCACCATTTCTGCACTGCAGGCAGTCTCTGCTCTTGGCCTGTTGCTCTATGGTGTCGCCGGCATCTGGATCACCTTCGCTTCTCAAAGTGTGATCGCCGCACTCGCTTCCTTCGTAGGCCCAGCCACTAGTGCATCGGTCCCAAATCTCACTGACAACGAAAGCGACTTACGTCTTGCGAGTGCACTGTTTGGCAGCACGTGGGGAATAATGCTTGCAGTAGGAGCCGCACTCGGTGGCGTCTTTGCAGCAGCGTTTGGTCGTGATGCGGCGTTCATCGCAGATGCAGTGTCATTCGCGGTAGCCGGAATACTTTTTTCCTGTGTCCGCAGACCTATGCAAAGCCACGATGTTTCATCCACGGCCCGAAAACCACGACCGATAGCTGACATGAAAGAAGCAATCCATCTTGCAAAGCAAGACAAGATAATTCTTGCTCTCATAGGTTCAAAAATGACCTTTGCTGTTGGCGCAGGGATAGTGAGTCAATTAGCAGTACTTGCTTCGACAGCGTTCCACGTCGGTGACGCGGGTCGAGGACTATTAATTGGTGTGCGCGGTATCGGTTCTGGCCTTGGCCCCATTCTTGGAGCACGCATTGCAGGTCGCGACATGAAGCGTTTGCTAACGGTGTGCGGATACGCCGGACTCCTGTTCAGCATCTGTTATCTCGGTGCAGCTGCAAGTCCATTTATTTGGATGGCAGCTATCTTCATTGGTCTTGCTCACCTCAGTGGTGGAGCCCAGTGGACATTGTCGACAATCGGACTACAGATGCAATCACCTGATCACATTCGCGGCCGCGTGTTAGCCGGAGATATGGCGTTGGTAAACACAATGATTGCCTGCACCAGCCTCATGGCAGGTGGCGTTTCTCAGTTGCTTGGCGTGCGAAGCACCATTGTTATTTTTGCTGGTGCAGCAGCAGTGGCATCAACGTTGTATATCGCAGCAACTTCGTCTATTAGACGGAGTCTGCACAACGAGACACCGCATCAATAAGTCTCGCTGGGCGAGGGTCGCCGTCAATCGTTGTCATCATTGTGTTCATCACGTACGCAAAACCGAGTTCGCGTGAAGGCTGAGCGAACGCGCATGAACCGCCGGCGCCGTTATGACCAAAACTTGTCGGACCAGCAAATGGGGTTCGTTCCGAGTGCACCATAAAGCCCATTGCGAAATCGGTTGGTGATAACAAAATGGTATCTAACTCGCCGTGTGGAGTATTGCTGGTTGTTGCTCTGTTACGAGTTGCCTCACCGAGAAGTCGAACACCATCAACGTCTGACACAAGAGCCGCATAAATACGAGCGAGTGAACGGGCATTAGAAATTCCGTTTGCACCAGGAAGCTGCGATTGATGCACGTCTTCCCTATTGAATGCACCTTGACCAAATGCGCCATTTAGTGACAACGCGGCTGCCCCTTTTGTTCCGGGTCCACTTGTTTCCATCAGTGTTTTTACTTCTTCAGGTGAAAACTTAGGAATGGGATGGGCCATCAACCGCGCAACACGAGGTTCAAGTTCTGGTGGTAACCCAACATGCATCTCTACACCTAACGGTCCGGCAATTTCTTCACGTACGAAGTCACCCAGACTTTTACCGGTAACACGGCGCACCAATTCACCGGCAAGCCAACCAAATGTCAATGCGTGATAACCGTGAGTTGAGCCAACTGGGAACAACGGCGCGGTGTCGGCAAGTCGTCCTGTGACGGTGCTCCAATCAAGTGCATCTTCTAGCGAAATATCACCATCAACCGTGTACAAACCAGCACGATGAGACAACAGTTGCGCAACAGTGATGTCTGCTTTGCCACGTGCGGCAAATTCAGGCCAGTACGTCGCAACCTTTTCCTCGTAGTTCAACAAACCACGCTCGACGCACATTGCTACCGCAATAGATGTGATGCCCTTTGTGGTTGAGAACACAACTTGAAGAGAATCGCTGTCGTATGGAACGGTGAGATCGCGATCACGCCAACCACCCATGAGATCAACAACACATTTGCCGCGGTGATATACCGCAACGCCTGCGCCTCGATCTTCTTTTATGTCAAAGCTATGGATGAACGCTTCGCGAACAGGCTCCCAGCCGGGAGCAACAACATCAACTGCCAGTAACGACATGATCAGGCGTCGATAATCGCGCGTAGTTTTTCGATTTGGCCAACGGGGTCTGGGCCAACAGGGTTTACTGACAACACAGTGACACCAGATTCTTTGAATGCAGCGACGCGCTCTTTGATGAATCCAGTCGAACCAACAAGATTGGCGTTCATAATCCATTCAGCAGGAATTGCTGCAGCGGCTTCGTCCTTCTTGCCTTCAAGGTAGAAATCCTGAATGTCAACTGCTTCTTTTTCGAATCCGTAGTCGCGACAGATGTCGTTGTAGAAGTTCTTGCCGCGAGCTCCCATACCGCCGACATACAGCGCCATGTTCGGACGTGCCATATCGAGAATCTTCGTTTGAGCATCGCCGGTAAGCGAGTCATCTATAGCCAACATTCCGCCAGCTGAAATTTCAAGACGCGCACGTGACGGATCACGCTTTGCAAGACCCGCCTTCAGCTGATCGCCCCATACGTTGTGGTAACGCTCTGGGTAGAACATGATGGGTAGCCAACCGTCAGCCATCTCTGCTGTTGCTTCAACGCTCTTGTCCTTCAATGACGCCCACCAGATGGGGATGTCTTTTCGTACTGGATGGTTGATGATCTTGAGAGCCCTACCAAGACCAGTTCCTTGACCTGCTGGAAGTGGAATGTCAATTGTCTTGCCGTGATATTCAAGCGGTGCTTCACGTGCCCACACATTGCGACATACTTCGATGTATTCCTTGATGCGCTGCATTGGCTTATCGAATGGAACGCCATGGAAACCTTCAATCACTTGAGGACCAGATGCGCCGAGCCCAAGAATGAAGCGGCCGTCGCTGACAAAGTCACACCCTGCAGCAGTCATTGCCATCAATGCGGCAGTGCGCGAATACACATTCACGATGCCGGTGCCGATTTCAACACGATTAGTTTTCGCTGCCAGGTACCCCACTTGTGAGATGGCATCAAAGCTGTATGCCTCTGCAATCCAGACCTGATCGAGACCGACCTTTTCCAAAGCGACGACCCGGTCGACGGCCTCTTTGAATCCGCCCGAATAATTGATTCCCATTGACAACTTCATGGTTTCTCCCTTGAATACGTTCCTGAACTCTAGAACGACAAGTGTCACCCTTGCGAGTTCTGAGAATCTAGGTGCCAAACAGCCGATCTGGTGCAACAATGCAGGCGTGACAATCACGCCTAATTCGTTCCGTGTTTCAACTCGTGACGGCATTTCCCTGCGCATGTTGCAGTGGTCATCAGTTGATGAATCCCCTGGCATCCCCATTCTTCTTATCCACGGTCTTGCCTCGAACGCCCGGCTGTGGGATGGACCAGCGCGTCGCCTCGCCGAACTGGGTCATGCCGTAACGGCCATTGACCTGCGCGGACACGGACTCAGCGACAAACCAGACACTGGATACGAAATGGCAAATATTGCCGATGATGTTCTTGATGTGATTAACGCGCTCGGTGCACGTCAACGCAATTGGGTACGTCCTCTTGTCCTTGGGCAATCGTGGGGTGGAAACATCGTGGTGGAATATGCGCATCGACATGGCGACACAATTCGTGGCATCGTTGCGGTTGACGGCGGAAGTATTGAGTTGTCACAAGCATTCCCTGAATGGGAAGAGTGCAAGGTGACGATGGCGCCTCCAGCAATTGCAGGAATGCAATACGACAAACTTCGTTCATACATTCGCGCTGCACATCTTGATTGGAGCGAAGAAGCAATTGATGGCCAGATGCACAACATGGAGCGCATGGCAGACAACACCATCCGTCCGCATCTAACTTTTGAGCGACATATCGACGTTTTACACGGGCTATGGATGCACAAGCCTTCAACATTGTGGGCTGGAATCAAAGTTCCGGTCATGTTTACCCCAGCTTCTCGCTCGGAAGACCAGCACACACAAACGAAACGTGCGCAAATTCAATTCGCACTCGACACCCTTTCTCATGGGCGCGTTGAATGGTTTACACCTGCCGACCATGATTTGCATGCACAGTTTCCATTGCAATTTGCTGGCGTAGTTGACGATGCCATTACTTCAGGATTCTTCTCATGAGCCTTCCTCGCATTCTCGCAATCATGGGCTCTGGTGAAACAGCCCCCACCATGGTCACAACGCACCGTCGTTTGACGTCCCTACTTCCATCGCCCGTCAAAGCTGTCGTGCTTGACACTCCGTACGGGTTTCAAGAAAATGCCCCAGAACTTGCCGCAAAGGCCGTTGAGTATTTTAAAACATCTATCAATGTTGACTTAGGCGTGGCCGGGTTAGTCAGATTGCATGACACACATTTAGCTGCTGATCCTGTTGCAATCGAACGCGGGCTTCGCGCACTCGCCGACGCCGACTACATCTTTGCTGGGCCGGGCTCGCCAACATACGCATTGCGTCAGTGGGCTGGATCATCCGTCGCCCGAATCATGATTGACAAACTCAACAACGGTGGAATCGTTACGTTTGCTTCAGCAGCCGCGCTCACGCTCGGCAAGGCAACCGTTCCGGTGTACGAGGTATACAAAGTCGGCCAAGATGTTCAGCTACTTGATGGTTTGGACATTCTTGCGTGTATCGGGATCAATGCAGCCGTCATTCCGCACTACGACAATACAGAAGGCGCAAACCACGACACGCGATTCTGTTACCTCGGTGAAGCACGTTTGCAAATGTTTGAATCTTTATTAGATGCAGACACTTTCGTTCTCGGTGTCGACGAACATACTGGTTTAGTAATTGACATCGATGCAGCCACAGCCACAGTTGTTGGCAATAGCAATGTCACTATCCGTTTGCGCAGTGAATCATTCGTGTACCCAACAGGTTCAGTCATTCCACTATCACTTCTGCAGTCACCCTTTTCGTTGTTGACAGGATCTGGCGACGTGTCGTCAAGTCATTCCATTGCAAACGCACCCGTTGCGACAAGCACACAGCCCGCTCAAGCCAATTCGCTCGATGCAGCTCTCGAAGAATCGATTCAGAGCTTTGACCAAGCGATGGAACTGCGCGATGCACTAGCCGCCGTTCGCGCGGTTTTGGGATTAGAACAAGCAATGCAAGATTGGTCGATCGACACCTTGCAAAGTGATGTACTTGTCCGCGCTCGCGGCGCTCTTCGCTCGATGATCAGTCAATTGGGCGACGCCGCAATCGGCGGCGTGAGAGACCCTCGAGAAGTTGTGGCTCCATTTATTGAGGCAATGCTCTCTGTTCGCGCAACCGTGCGCGCTGAAAAACGCTTCGATTTATCTGACATCATTCGCGACGTGTTCGCTTCGCTCAATATTGAAGTGCGCGACACGCCAGCTGGTGTTGAGTGGTCTCTACCTACTGAATAAAATCAGATGTGATGTAAACCAGAAATTCTGGTCCGTCCACGAAGTCCGGTGACTGCGTAGACCACAATAAACATCAATGTTCCCATCAGAATGACGGTCGCACTCGCTGACGTGTCAAGAAAGTACGAAAGGTACATGCCCGTGAAGGCTGACACGGCTCCGATAATCGGTGAAATCCACAACATGCGCGCAAAAGAGTTTGTCAACATACGCGCGACTGAGGCAGGAATAACCAGGAGTGCCGAGATGAGAAGAGTTCCAATCACTCGCATCGTCACAAGAATCGTGAGTGACAAGAGCCCCATTAGCAACGCTTCAATCCATGCCACGCGCACGCCAGAAACCTGAGCGACCTCAGGGTCAAATGTGGCGAACAGGAACGCGCGGTACAGCGCCACCACGATGATGATGCTCAGAATTGCGACAGCAGAGACAGCAACAATGTCAATAGTTTTCACACCCAACACGCTTCCGAACAGAACGGCTTCGATGCTCTTCTTCGCCTGGCCGTATCGATTCAATAAGGCAAGGCCCAACGCGAACGAAGCTGTAGTGACAACTCCGATTGCCGCATCTGCCCCAATCAAGCGACGTCGTGCGATGCGGCCAATAATCACTCCGGAAGCAACTCCCCACACCCCAGCGCCGACGAAGTAATTGATATTCATCACTGCAGATGCTGCAGCACCGCCAAACACTGCATGCGACAAACCATGACCGATGTAGCTCATGCCTCGCAGCACGACAAACACGCCAAGTAGCCCACACAAAGCGCCAGCAATGGTGGCCACAATGATTCCGTTATTAAAGAACTGATAGTGAAATGGCGTAAAAAGTCCGGCAAATACAAATGACATAGTTAGCCCAACCGAGACATTCGCTCAGCAATATCAGCACCGACACCATCAACCACGACAGGCATCCCACCATGAATAAGAACTTCCATTGGCGCACCGAAAGTTTGTTCCAAAACCTCTGGTGTCAACACATCAACAGGCGATCCATCAGCAATAATCTCGGAATTCAGACATACCAACCGTGGCAAGTGTGCAGCCAATCCATTCAGATCGTGTGTTGAGAGAATTATCGAAACACCTTCATCATGAAGATCAGCAAGTAAGTGAAGCACCTCGTGTCGAGTACGAACGTCAACGCCCGATGTTGGTTCGTCGAGAACCAAAAGTTCCGGCCGATGAAATAATGCACGGGCTACGAACACTCTCTGTTGTTGGCCACCAGACAATTCGCGAATATGCCTATTTTCGAGGCCTCCAAGGCCCAGTCGCTCTAAAACCAACAGTGCATCAGCGCGCTCATCTTTGGTTACCCGCGGAAGGCGACCAGTAGATGATCGCGTCATCGCCACTACCTCAAGAACCGTTACGGGGAAGTTCCAATCAACTGTTTCCACTTGCGGCACATACCCCATGCGCAACTGGGGCTTCTTAGTCACGTGACCTTCAATAGGGCTGATTGATCCGAGAATCGCCTTCAGCAAAGTGGTCTTACCTGAGCCAGACGGCCCAACTATGCCTACGAAGTCGCCCTTACGAATTGTGAAGTCGATCTTCTTAATTGCAAGCGTTGAGTTGTACGCACACGACATGTGCGCACATTCAACCAGAACTTCACCTATCACTGCGGATAGTTCGCCTTGTCAGTTGTTGAAATTTTTACATTGACAGCTTTCAGTGCAGATGCATCACCACCAAGAGCTTCAACCATGGTTATGTAATCAAATTTCATTAATCCAGCCCACGAATGTTCTGCATCTCCTGGCTCGCCTGGCAGGTCATCGTCGCGTAAGACATCGATATAGCGAACGCCAGTCTCTTTACCAATTTGCTCAAGGACGGTAGACGGAAAAACTTCACTTCCGAAAACTGCCTTGACCTTTTTTGACTTCACCTGGTCAATAAGTGCAGCGATATCACTGGGTGATGGCTCTTCAAATGATTGTGGCTGAATTGCACCGATTACTTCGTATCCAAAGTGACGTGCAAAATACGCATAGGCATCGTGGTACGTCAGCAAGTTTCTGTCATTCGCAGGAATCGTTGCCGTAGCCACCTTCATTGCCTCATCAAGATTCATCACGAGCCGTGAAACGAGAACATAGTTTTCGTCGTACTTATCAATATTGGCAGGGTCTGCATTGACAAGAACATTGCGAATCGTTGAAAGATATGGCAATACGTTCGGGGGGTTAGTCCATAGATGTGGATTCGGTTTGCCACCTTCTTTGGGGAATGAAAAATCGTAAATCCAATCACTTTCAGCAAGAGACGAGGTGCCCAATTCACAAATAACTGCCTTAGGTGCATTAGTTTTTGCTAATTCAAGTGTGGGGTCTTCAAGTTTCATACCATTAACAAAAATGATGTCGGCATTTTCAAGTGTGGCAACAGAACTTGGAGGGGGTTCAAAAGTGTGCGAGTTAGTTCCTTCTGGAACTATCCCCTGAACGATAGGTCCGATGTCACCAGCAATCAGTCCGACCAAGTTTGTAATGGGCGCAACGGTAGTGACAACACGTACGGGCCTTCCAGTAATTTGTAGACCAGACATACAAGCGGCACCAGCTGTTTGTAGTTTTTCTTCTGAGACTGCGGGATTACTGATGTTTCCTTGGCTGAGGTCTTCTTTCGGTTGCTCAACTCCCGTGGCGGCAGGTGCAGAGTCACTTGAGGAGCAACTTGCCAAAAACAGGCACGTAATGACGAGAGCGGCGGTGAGGGAATTTCTACGCATCATTTTAGGTTACTTGCGCCTGAACCCAGTTCACATGCTGCCTAGCGAGATGTGACCCTTATCTGGAACGACCGCACAGCTCGAGCAAAGATGTTTGCTTCGACGTCTGGTTCAGTAACTACAGCCAAGTCAGTGGCCTGTGCAGATAGTTCTCGGAACATGGTTGTCAACACAAGCCGGGCAAGATTTGCGCCAATGCATAGATGAGTTCCGAATCCAAACGACAGGTGTGGGTTTGGGTTCCTATGAATATTGAACGCAAAGGGATCATCAAAGACTGACTCATCGCGATTGGCTGATGGATACAACATAATTATCCGATCCCCTGCCGCAATTGGCTGACCGCCAACAACATCATCAGTCAATGCCATGCGAAAGAAATTATTCAGAGGCGTAACCCACCGCAACACTTCTTCAACCGCTGAATCAATAAGTTCAGGCGTGGCTGCTAATTCTTCCCACTGTTCCGGATGATCGATGAATGCACGAATGCCATGACTGATAGCAGTACGAGTTGTCTCAGCACCGCCCGCGATGAATAATCCCACCTCGTGAAAAATTGCTTCTGGTGGCAACTTTTGTCCATCGATTTCTGCGTGCGACCAAATTGACATGAAGTCATTGCGCGGACACGCCGACACCTCTTCCATGATCGGCATCATTGCACCAAGAAATTCTCTGTTGGCATCAATGAATTCATTCATGATGAGTGGGTCACGCTCGCGCATGTCGGTACGCATCAATCGTTCGCTCCATGACTTCACCTGAGGCCACATCTCTTCGGGGAATCCAAGCAAACGTGCAGTCAGTCGAGCAGGCAACTGCCCAGCTAGCAACTCAACCACATCGAACTCGCCTAGCGATACAGCTTCTGCGACAAGTTCTGCCACCAATGCCTCTACCTCTGCTGTGCGTGTTGCAACTCCGGCATGCGTGAGTTGTGTTTGCACCAACATGCGTTGTTGACGATGGCGCGGATCGTCCTGTGCAATCATGTTGCTTTCGCCTGGCGACAGTACGGCTCGATACACACCCTGTGATGAGAAAACTGACGAGCGTCGTTCAACATCCATGACGTCTGCATGGCGCGTGATACCCCACAACTTGTTCTTCTCATCTCGATATACGGGCTCATTGGCACGCATCCATGCCCACACCTCATGTGGATTCGATTGATATAACACCGGATCTAGTAGGTCAACGGTCATTCGTTCAGTGTCTTGGCTCATGTCATGTCATTTCTGTGAAGTGGATTGCGACCACGATTGTCCCGATTGTGGATTTGGTTCAGCTGGCAGTTTCAAAACTCGTTCACCCAAAATATTTCGCTGTACTTCTCCTGTGCCCCCACCAATGGTGAGTGCCTTTGAAAACATATAGCCGCTGTACCAACTTTTCGACGTGATTGACTTACCTGCAACCGCATCGTCTTGCCCGATGACCATTGCATTGGCACCAGTGATGTCGCGGGCCAGTTCCATCACTGTTTGACCGTGCTCGTCAGCCATAATTTTTCTAATACTCGCTTCAGGACCAGGTTGTGTTCCTCGAAGCCGAGCAGTCAATGTGCGCATCCGAATGATTTCAAGAATTGTGTGTTCGATATAGATACCCACGAGCCGATGACGCATTATTCGATTCGTAATACCTAGTTTTCTGGCCTCAGCGATGACATCAAGTGCTGTTGGACCATTGCCCCACAACACACCCCCTGTAGACAACGAGACTCGCTCATTACCCAAGGTGACTTTTGCTAAACGCCATCCGTCATTGACATCACCAACCACGTTGGCATGAGGAATACGCACATCCGTGAAGAACACTTCATTAAAGCTTTCCGCGCCAGCGATGTTCTTAATGGTGCGAATTTCTATGCCTGGCAAGTCCATCGGGCAAATGAAGTATGAGATTCCTTTGTGTTTCGGCACATCAGGATCCGTTCGTGCAATCAGAATTCCAAATTTTGAATAATGAGCACCAGTTGTCCACAATTTTTGACCATTGATGATCCATTCGTCACCATCACGCACTGCACGTGTGCTCAAACTTGCTAAGTCACTTCCCGCACCCGGTTCTGAAAACAGTTGGCACCAAATTTCCTCTGCAGTAAGCGCAGGCATGACATAGCGATCTTTTTGTTCCTGAGTACCAGCAAAAATAATTGTGGGTGCAGCCCATCCAATTCCTATTTGATTTGATGGTCGCGACACGCCAGCACGCGACAATTCATCATCAATAATTAATTGATGAATCGGGTCTGCTCCGAGCCCCCACGGCTCTGGCCAATGCGGAGCGACATATCCCGATTCCGCAAGTTGAACATTTGTGGGGTGCGGATGGGTTGCAAGCCATTCACGAATGACTAGCCGCCGCGAATCATCATTTCCCGGGAGCAATTCATCCATACATTCAGAGTAGGCGCCCAGCAATTCTTAACGGTCAGCCAGAGTTCCCAGACTCCTCAAATCGGAGTCTCTATGGGCGCCCGACTACGGTTGCTGGCATGAACACATTGGGATATGACGGAAAAGTTGCAGTAATCACAGGAGCCGGCGGTGGCCTTGGCCGCCAGCATGCCCTCTTTCTTGCCTCACGCGGAGCACTCATCGTGGTCAATGACCTCGGCGGTGCCGTAGATGGTGGAGGCTCTGATGCCAGCGCCGCACAAAAGGTTGTCGATGAAATTCGAGCAGCTGGTGGAGAAGCAGTGGCAAACCACGACAGCGTGTCAACGCCTGAAGGTGGAGAATCCATCATCAAGACAGCCATCGATGCATATGGTCGTGTTGACATTGTCATCAACAACGCAGGAATCTTGCGCGACAAGACATTTCACAACATGACGACTGAATTTGTTGACCCAGTGATTGATGTTCACTTGAAGGGTGCCTTCAACGTCACTCGTCCAGCATGGATTCACATGCGCGAACAGGGATATGGACGCGTCATTTCAACATCATCAGCAGCAGGAATCTTTGGCAACTTCGGCCAGGCAAACTACGGTGCTGCAAAAATGGGTCTGGTTGGATTCACACGCGTACTTGCAGCCGAGGGCGCTAAGTACAACATCAAATCAAACGTCATTGCACCGCTCGCGTTAACACGTATGACAGAAAATTTGATGGGCGCAATTGGTGACAAGCTTGACCCATCCCTTGTCACACCAATCGTTGCGTGGCTTGCACACGAAGATTGTGATGTTTCTGGCGAGATCTACTCAGTCGGTGGCGGACGTGTTGCCCGCGTATTTATCGGTGAGACCCAAGGTTTCTTCAAGCCAGGTCTGACGCTTGAAGATGTACGCGACAACTGGACCCAGATTCGTGATACCGATGGTTACCAAATTCCCGCCAACCTTCCAGAAGAAACTGGCATGTTCTTTAATGCCATGAAAGACGCGTGAGCGAAGAATCAGTCGACACGCTCCGTGCTCGCGCTGCGGCATGGCTGGCAACCAATCGTCAGCATGCCCCGCGTGACTACGGTGCTATCTGTCCTCCGAACCTCATAGAGGAGGCAAAGAAATGGCAGCGGCTGATTTTTGAATCCGGATTCGCTGGCCTTCATTGGCCAACCGAACACGGCGGACAAGGACTTTCTCCTGCCCATCACGGCGCATGGGTCGAAGAGTGCGCAAAGGTCGGAGTGCCACCTGTTCTGAACATGGTGGGACTTGTGTTGGCCGGCGGTGCAGTGATGACGTACGGAACTGACGAACTAAAACAACAACATCTTCGTTCAACGCTCAATGCAGACGAAGTGTGGTGCCAATTGTTCTCTGAACCTGGCGCAGGAAGTGACCTTGGTTCACTCTCAACGCGTGCAGACCGAGACGGCGATCGATTCATCATCAATGGTCAAAAGGTGTGGTGCAGTGGCGGCCGTTGCAGCAACTGGGGCATCCTCATGGCGCGCACAGATTTTGAAGCAAAGAAACACGAGGGCATTTCATTTTTTCTTATTCCGATGGATTTACCAGGCATCGAAGTACGGCCACTCAAGCAAATGACTGGCGAATCAGAATTTGATGAAGTGTTTTTTACTGACGTGGAATTACCTGCGGAATATCTCATCGGCCCACTGCACGGCGGATGGGGTGTCGGCATGGCCGTCCTCACTAACGAACGCGGCCATATCGGCGCAAGCATCATTGGTCTTGAGCGTCGACTTGAATCATTGGCAAGTCTCGGCAAGGAACGCGAACTCTCCCCTACTCAACGCCAGCAACTTGCCGCTCTCATTTCAACGGGAACCGCGTATAAGTCTGTTGCACAAACACAAGGTCCCGTCGCTTCCACCGCATCGTCATTGATGAAGCTTGGGATAACAGAGATGGGCTTCAAAGTTGCAATGTTGCGCGGAGAGATTGCAGGCGCCGATGCAATGCTTGAAGGCCCCGATTCGCTCGGCATGATGTCTGCTCCGGGCGGAGGAATTGCTGGCGGCACAAGCCAAGTGCAACGCAATATCATTGGTGAGCGTTTGCTCGGTCTACCGCGAGAGCCAAAATGACACAGAACATTGCATGCAACGACGCACACCTGATTGCGTCTGTTGATGGTGTCACTATCGCATTACATGATTTCGGCGGTACGGGCTCTCCCGTACTGCTGTCGCACGCCACCGGTTTTCATGCACATTGTTGGGAACCAGTCGCACATGCTTTGAATCCCCATCATCATGTTGTCGGCCTTGATCATCGCGGATATGGCGATGCAGAAACTGTTGATCCGACCACGATGACATGGGATCAATATGGTCTTGATGCACTTGCTGCCGCTCGTGATTTATACGCCCAGCACAATGAACCAATCATCGGCATCGGCCATTCCATGGGTGGTGCAAGCCTGCTGATGGCAGCGCATAGCGAACCTCACTTGTTCAAAGCACTCTTTGTCTTTGAACCGATCGTCTTTCCTCCACCAGACCCTGATGCAGGTGAGCGCCCCGGTAGTCCACTCCCTGCAGGAGCCCGCAAACGACGCAGTAATTTTCCATCTTTTGAAGCCGCTATTGAAAACTTTGCAGCAAAGCCACCAATGGCGGCGTTTAATGCTGTTGCTCGCGAGGCATACGTTCGTCACGGATTCAAACCGACAGCCGATGGCGAGATTGAATTGAAATGTCTTCCCGAGCATGAAGCGCGCACATATGAAACGGGCGGAATAAGTGGTGCCTGGGATTCACTTCCTTCAATCACAACTCCTGTGTGGGTTTTGTCCGGCGCGATGGCCCCTTTTCAGCCGTCAACATTTGCCATCACCGTTGCAGAAAGAATTCCGACAAGTACATACGTGCGCTGGGATGAAGTAGGACATTTCGGACCGCTCGAGAAACCAGAACTAATAGCGCAGTATGTCACTTCAGTTGTTGCCACACTGTCATGAGTTTTGATACAGCTGGAGACGAACTCTTCGAACCATTGCGCAAGAATCGCATTTTTATTTCAATATTCGGAATTGCAAGTACAGTTGGCGACTTCAGCATTGTGTGGCATGTCACCGGATTCTTGTATGCAATCGGATCCATGCATCGCCTTCACCAAGCGATTGCACTGTCCATTGCACTAGGCGCAGAGAGCATCATTGTCAACCAAGGTGTGAAGAGAATCTTTCGACGCGAACGTCCCACCGTGTCTGGTGATGATCGCTTCGATGTACGAACGCCAAGTACATCTAGTTTCCCTAGCGGTCATGCGTCATCAGCCACCTTCGCGGCAATAATCCTCATTTGGATGACAGGCTTTCCTCTTGCAATTCTGTGGATCATCATGGCTGGCGTTGTTGCGCTCAGCCGCGTTGTCGTTCGCATCCATCACCTGTCAGACATTGTTGGCGGGTTAATCACGGGTGCAATTTTGGGGGCCATTGCAGTCCCAATCATTTCGTCAATTATTGGCTAGTAGATTGGCTCTATGAGCGACAAGCGGATGAGCGATACAGAATCACTGATGTGGCGACTTGAAAAAGACCCATACCTCGCATCCACCTTCGCCAACATCACCATTCTTGATCGGCCGCCGAATATGGATGCGTTGTATGCGCGCATGGAACGCACCTCAATTCTGTTTCCGCGGCTACGTCGTCGTGTTCTTCCCGCGCCAGGAAATTTTGGGAACCCCACATGGGTCGATGACCCATCTTTTGACATTCGCTATCACGTGCGCAATATTTCTTTGCCAGAACCTGGCGACATGCGCCAACTGCTCGACCTCACTACGTTGTTAGTTGCTGATCCATTCGACAGGTCACGTCCTCTCTGGCACTTCATCATTGTTGATGGTTTACGTGGTGGCCGCAGTGCACTGGTTCAAAAACTGCATCACACCGTTACAGATGGACAAGGTGGAGTGGAACTGTCGCTCCAATATCTCGACCTGCGGCGTGACCCTGCGCCATTACCTCCCATTGATCCCGAGCTTGTCAATGCCGCCCATACTGCTTCTGAACCTGATGCAACAGAAGCGTTGCGAGGCGCGATGAATGATTCGTTGCGGCTGCCAATAGCTGTCTTGCGCCAAGTGCGCGACGTGTTGTCTGACCCTTCGCTGATCGGAAGCATTGGTTCATCAACCTCAGCAACAGTAAAGGGCCTGATTGCTCAACTCAACGAAGTTGATTCATCGCGATCACCATTGTGGACATCGCGCTCTTTGCGTCGTCGTCTCGAAACAACTCGCGTGTCGTATTACGACATGCGCGGTGCTGCAAAATCACTAGGCGGAACGTTAAACACATCCTTCATCACCGCCGTCGCACACGCGGCCGGAAAATATCATCGCGACTTGGGAGCACCAGTTGAATCATTGCGTGCATCGATGGCAATCAGCACTCGAAACGAAAGTAGTGGCAGTAACGCATTCACTCTTGCTCGCATGCTGGTCCCCACTGCTGACATGCCCATTGAAGAACGCTTCTCAGCAATCAACGAAATCCTTGTTGCTGCACGCACAGGTGCCGAGTCTTCTTCGCTTGAGGCACTAGCCACCATTTCGGCAGTAGTTCCTACTTCAATCATCACTCGGCTTGCCCGTTCACAAGCAGAAACAGTTGATTTTGCTACATCAAACGTGCGTAGCGCAGGAGTGCCATTGTTTATGGCGGGCTCACAACTTCTTGAGAATTACCCAGTTGGCCCACTGGGCGGTGTTGCATTCAATGTGACATTGATGTCATACATGGGAAGTCTTGACTGCGGAATCAATATTGACGAAGCGGCAGTCGAAAGTCCGACTTTGTTGCGTGACTCATTGTCAGAAGCATTTACAGAATTATCTGCATTCGCACCTGAGCGCGAGAAAACTACATCGACCTCACAGGCCGACGATGGCGCTGCTAAACGGCAGCGACGGTGGTGGCGACGCTCGCAGTGAGCAAACCACGAAGGTCGAGCAACAAGTCGCCCACTTCAACAGCTGATACCAATTCACGTCGCAACATTTCTGCGAGTGCTTTGTCAATGACGGCAAGCGCCTCTGTGATCACTGTTTCGTGAGTATCGATCATGTGGTGCTCCTCTCGGTATCGAACGGATTGCCCGATTTCTCGGTTCCGCTCGATATGACCATCGTACAGTTGACGTGACCCAACAAGTGTGCACTTAGGCACCTCTGGTGCATTTCAGCCGTGACTCGTGCCATAAGGTCTTATTTATGAATTTTGAGGGCAAGACCACCGTAGTAACAGGCGCAGCAAACGGAATTGGTGCGGCCCTGGCGCGCCGATTCCACGCAGCAGGCGCTCGTGTAGTAGTTGCAGACCGCGATGCGAAAAATCTTGAGGCGATCGAGAAGGAACTAAATTCCATCCGACCAGACAGCGCATTCGCTGTGGTGGCAGATATCGGGACTGAAGCTGGCAACGTTGCACTGATAGCTGCAGCTCGCGCAAAGTTCGGCTTTATCGATTTGTTCTACGCAAATGCCGGCGTGGGAATGGGAACTGATCTTGAATCAACTGATGAAGAAACGTGGAATACCGCGATGGACATCAACCTGCATTCGCATAGATGGGCTGCTAAGCATCTCATTGGCGAATGGTTGGCTGCTGGTGAAGGGTATTTCTGCAGCACAGCATCTGCAGCGGGCTTATTGTCACAAATTGGAAGTGGCCCGTACAGCGTCACGAAGCACGGTGCAGTTGCCTTTGCTGAATGGCTGTCAATCACCTACGGCGATCGCGGCGTTCGTGTGACGACGCTGTGTCCTCAAGGCGTGAACACCAACATGTTGAACCCGCCCGATGCACAAAAAGGCATCGGCAATACAGACGGCGGCAGTGCCGTCAAAGCTTCCGGAGCCGTTCTGGAACCAGCCGAAGTGGCAGACATTGTGCACGACACCATCGTTGCCGAGAAGTTCTTGGTAATGCCGCACCCCGAAGTACATACGTACGAAAAGCGCAAAGTAGACGACCGTGACCGCTGGTTGTCTGGCATGCGACGCCTGCAAGCACGCGTCGGCGGCTGATAATTCAGCCATTCTGTTGTTCTAGGGTTTTGACATGGCAGTACGACTAGACCCAGCAGATGAATACATGCACGAACTCGGCCCAGAGTCGAACTTCAACGAGAGCATGTACATCAATTGTTTCGACCCAACAACACAAGTGGGCGGATGGTTTCGCATGGGCAACCGTGCAAACGAGGGTTATGCAGAAATGACCATCTGTATCTATTTGCCAAATGGTCGTGTTGGTTTCATGTTCAAACGCCCAAACATTGACAACAACGATGCTCTTGACGCTGGTGGTCTCACGTGGACCATGGTGAAGCCGTTTGAAGAATTGCGCATTGACTATGTCGGCAAAGTTGTTGTGCTGGATGATCCACATGACATGGCAGATCCAAAAAAAGCATTTGCCAACAATCCGTTTGCAGAGTGTGAAGCGCACATCACGTTCACAGGTCAGGGCAAGCCAAGTATGTTTGGCGGCGAGCCAGATGTGCCACATGAAACACCTGGCGAAGAATTCGCTAAAGGCCACTACGAACAACTTGTTACAGCAACCGGTTCTATTCGGGTGGGTGATGAAGAATTCGCCATCAACGGTTTCGGATTGCGTGACCATTCATGGGGTCCACGCTTCTGGCAAGCACCGTGGTACTACCGCTGGCTCACTGCAAACTTCGGAGAAAACCTCGGCTTCATGGCTAGTCGTGTTGCAAAGAAAGATGCAGCAGGTTCTCGCGGTGGATTCGTATGGGACAACGGACAAATTCACTTGTGCGACGACGTACAAATTTCAACAGTCACAGTTGGTGAAGACAATTACCACGACACGGTGACTGGCGTCATTAAGTCCTCAAAGTCGAACAAAGAGTGGAACTTCGAAGGCGAAGTCACCAGCCTTATTCCCCTGCGTAATCGACGTCAAGACCCCGATGGCAATTGGTTAATGACCCGTATTAGCGAGGGCATGACCAAGTGGCGTATCACTTCTGGGGAACATGAAGGCGCAACTGGCTTTGGCATGTCGGAATATCTCGACCAAATTATCGACGATGCACCCGTAGGTATTGCCGAGTAGCAACTCGCTACCCATAATCGTTGACACATTAGGTGGGTACTGTGCGGATATGCGCATTCCCCGTTTAGTTCTAGCTCTTCTTCTTGTCGGCACACCTGTTGCTGCCGTGGTTGCGACATCGTCAGTTGCCTTGGCAGATCCGTTCACATATTCAAGTGTCGATATCGGCAACTCTGCTGTGTGTGCCGTGACAACAGACGGACAAGGACTGTGCTGGGGAAACAATCGCGACCAATACCTCATTGCTTCATCGACTGAACTCAACGTAACTACTCCCACAAAAGTGCCACTGCCGAACAATGATCGATTCATCACGCTCGATGGTGGAGCCAATCGCACGTGGTGTGGATTAGCTGTGTCCGGAAAGGTGTACTGCTGGGGCGATCACCACATCGGAAGTTATTTCACCACTACTTCTCGCACACCTGTTGCTGTTGAATTTCCGCACGCAATGACAATCACGGAAGTGCATAGCGGCTACAGCAATGGTTGCGCATTGAACACAGCCGGTGAACTCTGGTGTTGGGGAGACATTCTTGAATCCGGAAGCGGACAAACAGAACCAATTCGAACACCAGTGAAAGTCGCAATTCCTAATGGCGAGCGTGTGGTCAATTTTGATAATGGCGGTGCTTCATGCGCTGTTACTGATCTCGGAAATATCTATTGCTGGGGTCATTCGAACGGTGAGGGTCAATTAGGTATCGGATACGTCAATAATTTTGCGTATGCAGTGTCGGTCACCCCGCTCAAAGTTCTGACACCTACTGGTGTTCAGTTCGCTTCGGTTACAACAGGACTAGAACACTCATGTGCTCTGTCAACAACAGGAACCGGATATTGCTGGGGAGACAACTACGCGGGTCTCTACGGAAATGACTCCTACGCCGATAGTTGGGTGCCCACACCAATGATCGTGCCTAACGATGAAAGACTTATCCATGTTTCAACTGGCTGGTATCACACGTGTGTTCTCACTGTCTCGGGAAAAACCTGGTGCATGGGTAGGGGCGATTTTGGTGAATTAGGCACCGGCACCACACTTGGCGGCAAAACATACCGCACTCCCTTAGTCCCTTCAGGCACTCAATTCACCGCTATTAGCGCAGCACTGGGCACCACATGTGGAATAGACCAACTTGACAAAGTCTGGTGTTGGGGCGGGCTGAACTGGGGAACAAACGGAAATGGGAAACTTGAAGCTTCGTTCTCTCCTGCTGTCATCTCACCCGTCGGCACTCCAACTGTCTCTCTTGGTTCCACCATAAATATTGATGCAGAAACTGCCACCGTTCGCGGCACAGTGAATGCGAACGGATTTGCCACGCGAATGACAGTGGAATATTCAACGTCGGCAACATTCACTTCTTCGACCAGCGTCTCTGTCTTCACAGTGTTGCACGACGGCAATTACTCTTCAGTCGCTATTCCCACGGACCTCATTGCACTCGCGCCACGTACTACCTTTTACACACGGATGACTGCGACCAATACATTTGGCTCAACGGTCAGCAATATCGTTTCCTTCACCACCCTTGGCACCGAACCAGCTGTCTCTGATCTGAGTATTTCCGACATCACTGGCAACGAAGCAAACATTTCGGTTTCCGTGAACCCTGGCCGGTTATCCACCGCATCAGTTCTTGAATATTCGACCGACAACATGTTCATCACCCGTGTCACCACAGTTTCACTCGGTTCGACCAGAGGATCCGATACTCAGACTCTCAGCACATCGCTCTCCCACCTTCATGCCCGCACTACGTATTTCACACGAGTGACTTCTACCAACCAACTGGGAAGTACTACGTCAGGTACTCAATCATTCACCACCATCGGAGACCTTCCCCGCGCGGCACTTTCTTCAGTCGAGAGTTCACTCACGACAGTTTCTGCAAGCGTCACCACCAATACCGGACTTTTGTCAGGAACGGTGTACCTAGAAGCGTCAACCAATCGCAGCTTTGAAGATTCAGCTTCCTCCACTGTCAGCACTTTTGTTAGCGGCGGCCCCACCCGGCATTCACTAACGGTCTCTGGGCTGACTAATCGCACTGATTACTTCATTCGCGTGACAGCGACTAATGAGCTCGGGTCATTCACTACTGCAATACAAAGTGTGCGAACAACTGGTGGAATTCCAGTAATTAGTGATGTCACAATCACGCCGTCAACCAGCACTGCTTCATTATCCGCCTCAATCGACACCACAGGCCTCGACACTTTTGTTACTGCTGAAATTTCCACACATCTGGACTTGTCAGATGCAACAGAGTATTTCTTGTATTCAGGAACCAGCAGCGGTGAGTACAAAGCCACTCTCAAGAATCTTGTTCCACGAGTCACCTATTTCCTTCGAGTGACTGCCACTAATGATTCCGGCACCGTACTGAGTGCGCTCAAAACATTCTCAGCAGTCACACCCTTTGGCGTTGTCATCAATGATGACGACGAATCTGCTCAGTCACCAGGCGTGGTGCTGTCATTCACGACACCAGTCCGAACATCTGCAATTCGCATCTCCAATTACGCAGATTTCTCGCATGCACGCGTCATTCCCACCGCAACACAAGTTGCTTGGCAATTGCTCGGACCCACAGGATCACGTTCCACGCGCACCGTATGGGTACAGTTCATCTCGGCCGAAGGAACTGTGACCCAATATTCGGACTCCATTGACGTCGTTACGGATGAGCCAGGGCCCACACCATCAACAACAACAACAACAACGACTACAACAACAGCACCAACAACCAGTACGACCTCTACAACAACCACAGTTCCTGACATAACCGTGGCTCGTAGTTTCTCTGCGAGTCAGCCGGTTGTCGTTACTACTTCGTCTGCACCAGTTCGTAGCGCGACCGTGATGGCGCAACAGACACAGTCGAACATTGTACGAATTCAAACCAAGATTGGTCAGAAGATTTCGACACGCACTGTCGTTGCTACGAAACTTGGTAAGTACGTCATCGTCTTTCCTAAGGGAATCACGTCAATAAACGTTCGTTTCGTTAGCAAGTCCGGTTCGGTATCTGCCTGGTCACGCATCGCGGCGCCCTAACTGTCTCTTAAGGTCAGTTGTTAGCAGTGCGATTCAGGAACTGTCCTGCAACATCGGCACTGCCAATCACTTCAAGCGACGGCATCGGAATTCTTCGCCATAAGCCAAGCAACAGCGACGACGCTGAACCGCGGATTGCACAGTCCCCCTTGGCGTGTTCCCGTGTCACAACAACATCTGATGTGCCAGTCGGAACAATCAACCATTCACCGTCTACATCGGTGCAATGAATATGCACAGAACCAGCGAGAGGGCCTTCCTCTTCACGCATGTTGCTCTTCACCATCACATGCACGAACTCATCAATTCCATCACTCGCTAGCGAGGCATCAATTTCTGCGGTAATCCCAGCTGCGTAGTGCGCATCCCATGCATGCACAGCAGTCTCGTGTGCCATACGACGAATTACCCACTCAACATCCTGAATGCCGGCCCATGTCCAGCATGAATGCGCAGGATCATTAGAAGACAGCACCCGGATCAGTTCATCAAGTCCGGCGCGGTATTCAGTCAGCAAATCTTTGTCAGCAGGCTTTGAACGTGGCACGTAGTCATCAGGATTCATGAGGTGACTCTTCACGATGAATGTCCATGAGTAATGCACTTCAATCATGTGCCACACCAAGTCTGCGCCCACCCAGGGTTCACACGATGCGATTGATGCACTCATTGCCGTCGTTATGGAATCAGCAAACGCGTCACCCTCGCGTCGCAAGATCGCGAGGTATTCAACAGTGGTCAGCATGATTCAGCGAGCTGAATTAGATCGCACGAGTGGCGTCAGCCAGTTCTTGCCATTGCTTCATCGGCAACGTACCAGGGGCATCAGTAAGTACTTGCACACACACATGGTCTGCACCGGAATCAAGATGGGCCTTAATGCGAGCTATAATTTGCTCGGTTGTCCCCCATGCAACGATTGCATCAACAACGCGGTCTTCTTGATTTGTCACTTCGTCTGCGGTGAAACCCAAACGCACAAGGTTGTTTACATAGTTCGGCAAACGTGTATAAGTTTTCATGTGTTGGCGAGCAATAGCGCGGGCTTTCGTGGGGTCTGTTTCAAAGACTACGGCTTGTTCTGGTGCCAGTAATGCATCAGCACCCATGACGCCACGCGCCATTGCTGTGTGTTCAACAGGAATGAAATATGGGTGCGCCCCGGCGCAACGTTCTGCGGCAAGTTTCAACATCTTTGGCCCAAGCGCAGCAAGAACGCGTTGTGGCGGAGTGCTGGGTGCTGGCGAGAAGAAAATGCCAGCGTCCATGACATCGAGATATTCAACCATTGTGGAATATGGCTTGTCGTAGTTACCTTTGTGCGCGCCATTGACCATCGGAGCATGACTGACACCCATTCCCAACAAGAAACGATCCGGGAATGCTTCGGTAACAGTCTTCCAACCGGCTTGCATTGTTTGCGCTGTACGAGCGTGGATGCTTGCAATTCCAGTAGCCAAAATCATTTTCTTAGTTGCGGACAACAAGAGCGATGTTGATGCAAATGGTTCGCGCAATACAGCTTCGGGAACCCACACAGTTCCGAAACCCATAGTTTCTAGTTGTGCAATTGCTTCCTGCGCTTTCGCCATTGGTTGCAGGTCAAGTTCTGCAGTCCATAGTCCGACGCGTCCGAGATTGATTGTGCTCATGACTAGAACGCTAGAGGATTCCTCTGTCGGAATCGTTAGCGCTGCAACAGCCAATCATCAATTAGTCGGCGTGCAATAGAGATAGAACCAGGAATCATGGGCAATTCGTCCCTGCTGTACCAATTGGCGTCTGCAATTTCAGTCGTGTCACAGACAATGTCGCCCGAGACATAACTCGCACGGAATCCCAACATCAGCGAATTCGGGAACGGCCACGGCTGGCTAGCAACGTATTCAATGTTGTTGACAACGATGCCCACTTCTTCTTCGACTTCACGGGCAACTGCTTGTTCAAGATTTTCCCCTGGTTCAACAAACCCAGCGAGACACGAATACAGCGGCATGGGGAAATTGGTACCGCGTGCAAGCAGTGCTTGTTGGTCATCACCATCACCACGCGTCACGAGCGTGATGATTGCGGGAGACAGTCGAGGAAACTGCATCAGTGAACATGCAGGACAGCGAAATGCTCGCTCGTTATGTGCAAGCTCTGTCGGCTCGCCGCATCGACCGCAAAAACGATGTGTGCGCGCCCACTCGATGAGTTGTACTGCGCGGCCAGCTACTGCCCATTCGGTATTGCTGACTCGTGCGAACAAGGAATACAGATCCGTCTCGGCGCCGTACCCAGGGTCTTCACCATGTGGCACGTCAATTCCCCAACAGGCAACGTCTCCGTGCATACCCAGAAAGTGACTTGTCCATGACTTCTCGGCTGGTCGATCATCAATGAACACCTTCGTGCCGACCACATGGATATAGCGATGTTCGACAACCGAATCGGCAGGAATTAGAGAAGGGCGGAAGGAGGAATCATGCTGGCTCATTGCCCACTGACGGTAGTGCGTTTGGTGCTGTCTAGGATAAGTAAATGGCACGTACCCAAAACTCAGTAGTAATCATCGACACCCTGCGCACCCCCATCGGCAAGCGCAACGGCGGTTTGTCCACTTTGCACCCTGGCGAATTGCTCGGCATTGTGCAAAAAGGAATTCTCGACCGCACAGGCATAGACCCAGCACTTGTCGAGCAAGTAGTTGGTGGTTGTGTTAGCCAAGTCGGAGAACAAGCTTTCAACATCACTCGCACCGCATGGTTGGCTGCCGGCCTGCCGCTCACCACTGCTGCAACAACAATCGATACACAATGCGGTTCATCTCAGCAAGCAACTGGTCTTGCAAGTTCACTCATCGGTTCAGGCGTCGTCGACATCGCAATTGCGTGCGGCGTTGAAGTCATGAGCCGAGTACCTATCGGGGCATCGGGTCGCAAAGATTTTGGTCTCGGAATCCCCATTCCAAAGACATACTTCGAAGAGTATGAAATGACTTCACAGTTCGAAGGCGCAGAGCGCATTGCTGACAAATGGGGCATCTCACGCGAAGACACCGATAAGTGGGGCCTCATCTCACAACAGCGCGCAATCCGTGCGTGGGAAGAAGACCGCTTCTCTGGTCAGTACATCGAAGTTGATGCACCTGAAGTCAACGAAGCTGGCGAAGTTATTGGCACACGTCGTGTCTCACGCGATGAAGGCCTGCGCGAGACCACTCTTGAAAAACTAAGCACATTGAAGCCAGTGGGCCGCCCAGACGGCGTCCATACAGCCGGAAACTCATCACAGATTTCAGACGGCGCATCAGCTGTTCTCATGATGACAGAAGACAAAGCCAACCAATTGGGACTCACGGCACGTGCTCGCATCGTTGATTCTTGCCTAGTTGGGGTTGATCCGGTACTCATGTTGACAGGACCAATTGATGCAACCCAGCGTCTCCTTCAGCGCAACAACTTAAAGATTTCAGACATTGACGTGTTTGAAATCAATGAGGCGTTTGCATCTGTCGTTCTCGCTTGGGCCAAAGAAGTTGGAGCAGACCCAGAGCGCACAAACCCTAACGGTGGTGCAATTGCTCTTGGTCATCCACTCGGCGCAACAGGCGCTTTTCTTGTCACCAAGGCACTGAACGAACTCGAGCGCACCGGTGGTCGCTACGCAATCGTTTCAATGTGCTGTGGCGGTGGCCTCGGAACCGGCACGCTCATCGAGCGTCTCTAAACAAAGGAGCGCGCATGGCGCGCAATCATGTGGCCGTCACGGCCGTTCTATTCTCGTCGCTTCTATTCGGCTGCGCCCAAAAACACACCACTGTCACACCAGACGGCCGTGTTCATGGCGTCATCACGCATGTCACCGACGGCGACACTGTTGCTGTTCGTTTTGGTAGCACCACAGAAAAGATTCGACTCATTGGGGTTGACACTCCCGAGACCAAGCACCCCACCAAACCCGTTGGATGTTGGGGACCTGAAGCATCTGCACATACAACAGCGCTACTACCGCCAGGCACTGACGTGTACATCGTGCGAGATGCAGAAGCGCGTGACAAATACAAACGACTTTTGGCATACGTGTACCGAACAGCGGACAACCTCTTTGTGAACTATGAATTGCTTGCAGGCGGATGGGGCATACCGCTTTCCATTGCACCAAACACCGCTTTCGAAACTGACTTTGCCGCTGCTGCATATTCAGCGCAACAAGCCAATCTCGGGTTATGGGCACATTGTCGGGGGTAGGGTTTCTCTATGCCAAACAGCCTCTCTCTTGCCTCACGATTGGGCTACAGCGATGACGCTCGGCTGGTCATAATTTCTTGCGACGACCTCGGGTCATGTCATGGCGCAACCGAAGGCGTGTACCAAGCCATTCGAAACGGCGTTGCTACGTGTGCATCCATCATGGTGCCTGCGCCGTGGGCACGTTATGCAGCAGATCAATACAACGGCGAAGACATAGGCGTTCACCTCACACTCAATGCCGAACATCCGTTGTACCGGTGGGGCCCGCTTACTCATGCACCATCGTTGTTGTCAGGCGAAGGTGGCTTTCCCCGTTCAGTAGATGACTTGTGGGAACATGCTGATTCAACAGAAGTACTACGCGAATGTCGTGCCCAAATTGAACGTGCGTTGGCGTGGGGAATTGATGTCTCTCACCTCGCACCACATCTGACATCTATCACTTTGCGCCCCGAATTTTTTGACGTGTACCTCGAACTAGCAGTGGAATTCAAACTCCCCATTCGTTTACCTTCCACAATTTCAGCATCAGCAGCTGGTTTTCCGTTCCGCCAGTTAGCTGCAGATGAAGACATCGTGTTTCCTGATCATTTTGACCATGATTGGCGCACAGGAAGTCGTGAACGAGTTCTGGCTGCTCTTGGCGCACTTGAACCTGGCGTCACTGAAATTCACGTACAGCCGTCAATTGATACAGCGGAAGTGCGCGCATTAGGCGACGTTGCAATCGGATGGATCGACGACCTTGCACTCGCCACAAGTGATGAATTGCGCAACGCTGTCACTGCAAGCGGCGCTGTGCTCATTGGCTATCGCGCTTTACGCGATGCCATGCGTGTTGGCTAACGAATCCCGACAAACATGTCGGTTTCCATCATTCCTTCGGGGACCTCACGATGATGACTCTGCGCCAGAATCCAATCTTCCCATGGGTAGACATCAGACAATTCTGCATCGGTGAGTCCGAACCAAAACTTGGCAGTCGGATCTACCTGAGTAGCGTGTGCACGCAACGATTGAGTGCGTGCATAGAGATAATCGCCGATATGTAACCGAGTTGTGACGCGATGATCTTGTGATGGGCGATTACGCCAGTTCTCATCGAACGGTGATTCGCCGTACTTCAATACCAATGCTTCATGAACTGCCAAGATGCGCTCTTTTGCCCACAAGGTGTAATACATCTTTTGTGGCTGCCATGGCTCGCCAGCATCTGGGTACCACGCAGGGTCGCCTGCACGATCAAATGCCAACACGCTGGCATCATGCACGCGTAAGTGATCGGGGTGCGGATAACTGGCCTGATCATCGTTGTACGTGAGAATCACATGCGGGCGCTCCAAGCGAATCAGCCGAACGAGTCGACCAACAGCTTCATCAAGATCTGCCATGTGAAAGCAATCAGGATTGTTGTTTGATTCAGACCCTGCCATGCCGGAATCTCGGTAGCCCAACATATGCAATGACGAAAAGCCAATCGCCTCGACGGATTTGCGCAGTTCTTCTGGACGCACGATTGCCAGGTGCGCGCGTTCTTGTTCAGGCGTCATGTTGTGAAAGGGCTGACCCGGCTCGCGCAAAGCAGGGTTTTGCAGGTCGCCTTCTTCTCCACCCGTGCAGCACACGAGCACGGTACGAACGCCTTCAGCAAAGTACTTGGCCACCGTCGGGGCACCTTTTGATGCCTCATCGTCAGGATGAGCATGAATTGTCATGAGACAGAGAGGATCTCCCAAGGAAGACAATTGCGGTGTAAGCATCCTTGACAGGATAGTGACCCCGCCACCCTGAACCGAACACGCTGGGGGGTTGTTCCACCGCTAAGGGTGTTCAATCTGTGAGAATACATCTATCGACTTCTCCACCACCGCCCTGCCGATTGGCATCTTTGAGACTGACATCAACTGTCGTCTCACTGCAGGCAACGATGCCTTTCGCGCATTAGTCCTTGGTGGTGCACCACTCAGTGTCGGCACAGCGCCGTGGGTGAACGCGTTACCGCATGAACGAACTGAATGT
>JAPKZY010000065.1 GCA_026393535.1 Actinomycetota bacterium
CGACAAAAGCAGAGCCTGTGCCCTGTGAATGTGTCGATGCGCCCACGTGAGTGTCGATAATGGTCATTTTCGGATGGTCTCCCAGATACACACCTTCAGTTCTTGTGAACTGTCGGAGCGAGTGCGCCTAGATGTAACGAAACAACACTACCCATCGCCCTCCCACAGAAGGTAAATCCTCTGAGGGTAGACACTTCGTGCAATTGCGCTTTTTTAGCGAACGAAGACGTCGATGGTCAACGCGATGAAGAGAAGCGAGATATACGAGATCGAGAACGAGAAAAGCCGCATCGAAGCACTCGGACTATCAGATTTTCCAAGTGCAATTGTGCCCCACAGGAAAGCCACGCCTAACACCAATGCAGAGACCCCGTAGACCCAGCCCATATGACCGACCGGGATGATGATGAGGGAGCTCACGAGTAGGGCAATGGTGTAGCGAACCATGGCGGCGATGACCTTTTCGTGGGACACCACAGACGGCAACATCGGCACGCCGGCCGCCGTGTAGTCGTCATTGTGCTTGATCGCAAGGGCCCAAAAATGGGGCGGTGTCCATAGGAAAATGACCAAAAACAGCAACCATGGGGTCCAACTGAGCGAATTTGTCACCGCTGCCCACCCCACAAGGACAGGAACAGCGCCTGCAGCCCCACCAATCACGATGTTCTGCTTGCTGGTGCGCTTCAGCCAGAGGGAATAGATAAAGACGTAGAAAAGGGTGGCCGAGAGCGCCAAAATGCCCGAAAGTAGGTTAGTTCCGGCCCACAGGACCAAAAAAGCCACGATTTCAAGCGAAATAGCGAAAATTAGACCATTTCGTGGCGAAATGAGGCCCGTCACCAGAGGGCGATTCTTGGTGCGCTCCATCAGGGCGTCAATATCGCGATCGATGTACATATTGATGGCGTTAGCGCCACCAGCGGCCAACGTGCCGCCCACCATCGTGACCACCATCAGCCACAGGCTCGGCCAGCCATTGTTGGCAACAACCATGGTGGGGATTGTGGTGATGAGAAGAAGCTCAATAATGCGCGGCTTGGTGAGGGCGATATAGCCCGCCAGAGCAGAAGTGGGGATACGCCCAGACTCATGACCAGGTCGACGCGTCAGGCGTGACGGGACAAAAGGGCGAACGTTGATGGGCACAGCCACCCATCGTATTGGTGGGTAGGCAACATCGCCTATTCACCAGCAGAATGAATGTGTGATTTTCATCGCCCCATCCGGGAGCCAACAAACTGAAGTGGCAGAGCCCTCCGTTGATATCGCAACTGACGAGGTCGTTGACCTCCAGGTCCCCTGGGTGGTCATTGTGTGGAATGACCCCATCAATCTGATGTCGTACGTGTCGTTCGTATTGCAGAAACTTTTCGGATACCCCAAAGCAAAAGCAGACATTCTGATGATGGATGTTCATGAAAAGGGTCGAGCCGTTGTTTCGAATGGCCCGCGTGAAAAAGCAGAGATCGATGTTTTTCGACTTCACGAACATGGTTTGTGGGCAACGATGCAGCAAGACACATGAAACGTCGCAAACACGAAGGGCCAGTCGTTGCTCGGGAAAATGACATGTTCGAGATCACCCTGTCGACAGACGACAGGTCAACACTGCTGCGCTTCGTTGACCAGTTGTCAGAAATATTGGCAATGGGACCAGATGACGCACGGTTACGTCGACTATTTCCCACTGCGTATCACGAGAACCCTGAACACGATGCTGAGTATCAGGGCTACATGCGCGATGAACTCACGCAGTCACGAGCAGCATCAATTGCTGTAGTCAAAGAAGTTCTTGAATCAACTGAACTCATTACCGCCAGCCAGCTTCACGCCTTCATGACTGTCCTGAATAACTTGCGACTCGTACTAGGCACCTTGCTTGACGTTGGTGAAGACGACTTTGAGGACGACATTGACGAAAATGACCCCTCATTTGGCCAGTGGCAGCTCTACGGGTACTTGGGCTGGCTCCTCGAATGGACAATCTCTGCCCTCTCAGGTGAGGACAATTGATATCAGGGGCGTATTGTTGGGTGGCTCCTGATAGCGTCAAATTGCTCTCAACCGGAGTCGTCCAAGCCCCCATCGTCTAGCGGCCTAGGACACCACCCTTTCAAGGTGGCGGCACGGGTTCGAATCCCGTTGGGGGTGCAATATAGACCTGTGGTTTCCACAAGGTCCCGTGGTGAAGCTGGAGTTCACGCCGGCCTGTCAAGCCGGAGGTCGCGGGTTCGAGTCCCGTCGGGACCGCCATTATTGGCGGTATTTTCCGTCAATAAGACGGTGGTGAAAGCCACCGTCTGGTTCGGCAATAGCCGGACCGCCAATGGTCGAGTAGCTCAGTTGGCAGAGCACACGCCTGAAAAGCGTGGGGTCACCGGATCGACGCCGGTCTCGACCACCATTTGAAATAGGTGTTGCGTTACAAATCGTTTCGCAAACGCACCAATGCTTCTTGGGCAACTGTTGCCACATGTGTTCCGTCTTCGGCAAACACATACCCAAAACTCACACCTCTGTTTGAGGTGTACGAGTGGCAGTTCATCTCGAACAAATGCCATTGGCTGGCGTCCACATCTCGGTGAAACCAAATGGTGTGATCAAGGCTTGCTGAGAAGAATGCATCAAACCCGTTGAAGTGCTTTGCAAGTTCTGGCACTGCGAGCACAACCGACGCCGTCGGTAAGTCGTCAGACAAATAGGCAAGTGCGCACCGATTCAATAATTGATTGCCGCCGAAATTTTCAAGTGTTCGGTACCAGGTCATGATGCGGCCAGCGCCATCACGATGATCAGTGAACTGTGTATCGCGTGGAACAGGTCGCTCTTCAACGTATTCAGAAAAAGCTTGCGAAAACGGAATGTCATCTGGCTTTGGAATATCAGTCGGCATCTTCACTGTCGTGATAGCTGGAGAAATTTCCGGCTTTTGAAAACTTGCTT
Source organism: Actinomycetota bacterium (assembly GCA_026393535.1). GTDB lineage: Bacteria > Actinomycetota > Acidimicrobiia > Acidimicrobiales > Ilumatobacteraceae > UBA2093. The sequence goes on from JAPKZY010000065.1 coordinate 2,947, forward strand.
CAAGGTTCAAAATTGCACCAACTGATTGACGTGCAACAACACGACGTGTCACAAAGCTCCTGCCATCGCGAATGCGATCTACTTCATAACGCACTGTTGCAGCATTGTCGCCACGACGAATGAAGTATGCGCGCAACGAATGCGGAAGGTATTCAGGGTCAACCGTGTGAGCAGCAGCGATGAGCGCCTGCGTCACAATGTGACCGCCGTACAGACCACCCCATGGGTACGGGTGGCCTTCGCCCACAAGCACGTCATTGCCGTGCGGTTCTAATTCAAAAAGCTTTGCGAGAGTCACTTGACTGAAATGACGACTAGGACTTCTTCTGTGACATGGCTCTCAACATCAAAAAGCCCTGCTTTGTCAGCAGTAAACGAGATAACAGCAGCTTCGCCTTTGGGGGTCTTGCCTGCAGTTAGGTCGTAATCATGAAGGTGAAATTCATCATCAGCATTCGGATTCGTCAATGTGATATTCACTTGTGCACCAAGAGGAACTTCTTCTACTCGATCTGCCGCTGAGTCTGTTCCGACAGTGACACTGATTTCAATTGGTCCAGCAATTTTTGCAGAAGGATCAGCCGCAACAACGGTTGTGTCGGCCGAAAGTTTGGCCCCTTCGTCTGCATCAGTGTCTGAACATGATGCAAGTGATGCAATCAAAAGGAGTGGTGTAACCACTGCGAAAAGTTTTCTCATGTATCCATCATGCCATTCACAGCGGATAACTAGGAAACAGAGATTACGAACCGAATTCAAACCCGAGGTCAGGTGCGGTTAACAATGGCTTGTACTTAATGCCAGCTTCTGCTGCCATTGCTGCACATGTACCTCCGCGATCCACAACCACGGTTATCAGCACTGGAACTGCACCGAACTCCCACACTGCATCAACCGCTTCGAACAAACTTGTGCCTCGGGTCACGGTGTCTTCTGTGATGACTACCCGGTCACCTGTTTGCAATGCGCCAGCAATTCGGCCAGTGATTCCGTGGTCTTTTGCTTCTTTGCGCACGCTGAAGCTTCGTAGATTCCTGCCCTGAGTTGCTCCCACTGCCGCAATTCCGTATGCAACAGGGTCAGCACCCATGGTGAGACCACCTATTGCAGTTGCATCAGCAGGAATGATTTCAAACGCTGCATTCGCGACAGCAATCATTCCGTCTGGACGACACATAGTTTGCTTCGTATCAAGAAACCACGTGCTCTTGCGTCCCGACTTCAAAGTGAAGTCACCCATTTTTAATGAATGCTCAAAAACATGATCGCGAAGTGTGGCTAGTACCGGCGACAACGGCGGTAGACCATCCGGTGTATGTGGAAATTCTGCAGACATCGTGTGATCCTATTTCTCTAGTAGCGAATCAATTGCGCGACCGGCGTGTCGCAATACGCGAGACAAATCAAAAGCAGTATCAATTTGCTTCGCGCTTAGCGTCACTTTTGAATCGGCAGCTAACACGTCACGCAAGTGAGTGCCAGAGGAAATTGCTGTTGCCGCGGCTGATTGCACAATGCGGTATGCATCATCACGGGTCATGCCCGATTCAACAAGCGCAAGCAACACTGACTGTGAGAACACAACACCATGTAGTGCATTCAAATTCATCTGCATGTTTTCGGTATCAACTTCAAGATTTGATAACAACCGAGCCATACGGCGAGTCATGTACACAGCGAGTGACGCCGAATCGGGCAACACAATGCGTTCAGCTGACGAATGTGAAATATCTCGTTCGTGCCACAACGGAACATCTTGCAATCCAACTTGAGCATTGGCGCGCAACACTCGTGACAAACCACTAATTGTTTCAGCAGAGATTGGGTTGCGCTTGTGTGGCATTGCACTGGAACCTTTTTGGCCCACAGCAAACCCCTCACGCACTTCATTCACTTCTGTTCGCTGCAAGTGGCGTAGTTCTACTGCAATTGATTCAAGTGTTGTACCAACCGAAGCACATGCGTACAAAAACTCAGCGTGACGATCACGAGCAACTACTTGAGTTGCAGGAACTGGAGTGAGCGACAAATGTTGTGCAACGCGGGCTTCTACTTCAGGTTCAATATTGGAATACGTGCCAACAGCACCAGACAACTTGCACACGGCGATTGCATCACGTGCGCGCAAGATGCGTTCGCGATCACGCTTTACTTGTGCGCCCCACAGTGCAACCTTTGCTCCGAACGTGGTGGGCTCTGCATGAACGCCGTGCGTGCGGCCAATCATCGCAGTGTTGCGATGTGTCGTTGCCAATGTGGTGATCACATCAATCAAATCATTCAACGAATCATGAATCAGTGTTGAGGCATCACGTAATGCCCAGCACAAACCAGTGTCAACAACGTCAGTGCTGGTGAGTCCGTAATGAATCCAAGAACCAGCTGGCGCACCAATGCTTTCTTGCAAAACATCAACAAACGCAGCTACATCGTGATTGGTAATAGCTTCGCGTGCTTCTACGCGTGCAACAAATGCAGCATCAATTACAGGTGCTTTACGCCTGCATTCTTCAGCTACTGATTTAGGTACAACACCGGTGGCAGCTAACGCATCGGTAACAGCAAGTTCAATCTCGAGCCAGCGAGACATCTTTGCTTCTTCTGAGAACAATGCATCAGTGTCTGGTGTGGAGTACCGCTTGATCATTAACGCACCACCATGGCATCACGCGATGGGCCGGTACCCACCATAGAAACAGGGATACCCGTTTCACGTTCAACGATTTTCACTATCTGTTGAGCACTGTGTGGCAAGTCAGCAAACTTTGTGATTCCCTCTGTGCTTGATTTCCACCCGGGCAATGTTTCATATACCGGCACTGCGTGCGCCAACATGTCAGGACGGTCAGGGTAGTTGCGCATCACGGTTCCGTTCATGCTGTATCCAGTGCAGACCTTCACTTCATCGAAGGTATCTAAAACATCAAGCTTTGTGAGGGCAATTTCAGTCAAAGAGTTCACGCGCGTGGCATGACGCAGCATCACGGTGTCAAGCCAGCCGGTGCGGCGACGGCGCCCTGTAACGGTTCCGTATTCGCGGCCAATGTCTACAAGTGCTTCACCAAGGGCATCAGTGAGTTCTGATGGGAAAGGCCCCATTCCGACACGCGTTGTGTATGCCTTCGTGATGCCGACAATGCGATCGATATGGCGTGGCCCAAGTCCACTCCCAATAGCTGCACCACCGGCAATGGGGTTTGACGATGTGACGTACGGATATGTGCCGTGGTCTATATCAAGGAACGTGGCTTGTGCACCTTCCAACAAAATGTTGTCTCCACGTTCGCGAGCATCATGCAAGAGGTTCACTGTGTCTGCAACATATGGTGAAAGGCGCTTCGCATAAGCGATAAACGCAGAGACGACTTCTTCCACATCAAACGTGTCGCCGCCAACATCGCTTACTTCGCGCCGTGCAGCAACTGCGCGTTCACGAACCCGCTGTTCGAAAACTCTGATATCAAGAACTTCACCGACGCGAATACCAGCTCGCTTGACCTTGTCAACATATGCAGGTCCGATGCCCTTCAACGTTGTGCCAATTTTTAAATCACCACGCGCGGCTTCCTGTGCTGCGTCCATGGCCTGATGCCACGGGAAAATCAGGTGCGCAAGGCTAGAAACTTTTAGCCGTGCTGTAGAGATGCCACGCGACTCAAGAGCATCGATTTCTTTAAACAAAGTTGGCAAGTCAACAACGACGCCATTGCCAATAACGGGGGTCACTGTGTCGTAAAAAACGCCGCTTGGGGTGAGCTGCAAGGCGTACTTTTGATCACCAATAACGACGGTGTGGCCGGCATTGTGGCCACCTTGGTAGCGAGCAACGATCTGATGAGAAGCGGCAAGAAGGTCAATAACTTTGGCTTTGCCCTCGTCACCCCACTGGGTACCTACAACAACGGTGACGCTCATACACGCTCCTCCTTCGGAACGTGTATTAACTCTACTTGGTGCAGGCGAAACTCATCCGCTCCCTTTCATCGCCCGCAGGTAGATTTCTCTATGTGACCGCAATCCTTCGCCGCCAAACATGGTCGACCATGACCGATGCCGACAAGGAAGCTCTCTGCCACCGCGGTCTCGACGACATCTTCGACGCTGGTCTGCGCTCGTCCATTGGCGCCCTGATTGAAGACGTCCGTGTACGTGGCGACCAGGCTGTGTGCGATGCCCTCCAGAAGTTTGACGGCATCTCGCTGACCCCGAGCCAATTACGGGTTTCGGCGCAAGAGATTGCAGAGGCCCGTATTGACCCAGCGGTTGAAAATGCCATTATCGATGCCATCTCTCACTTACGTGCCTTCAATGAGGAACTGCGTGAACGGTCGAACGACTGGCAAATGGAGCTTGAAAACGGACTCACGGCCGGCGAAAAGATCACTCCAATCTCTAGCGTCGGTCTGTTCGTGCCCAGTGGCAAAGCCAGCTATCCATCAGTCGCATGCCAACTTGGCGTCCCTGCAGTTGTTGCTGGAGTACCAAACATCGTGCTTGTTGTTCCACCTATTCCTGGTGGCAATGGCGAAGTAGACCCCGCGGTTTTAGTGATCTGTCGCCTTCTTGGTATCACCAGCGTGTTTCGCATCAATGGCCCTGCCGGTATTGCAGCACTTGGTTTCGGTACCGAAACAATTCCACGCGTGCGCAAAGTTGTCGGTCCCGGCAGTCCGGCTGTCACATTGGCGCAAGTAGAAATGCAACGACATGGTCTTGCCACCATGATGTTGCTTGGCCCCACCGAAAGTCTTGTTGTTGCAGACCACACAGCACATGTCGGCAAGCTTGCATCTGACCTTCTTATCGAAGCCGAACACGGCACAGACTCATCTGTTGTGTTTGTCGCAACTTCGCAAGACCTGATTGATGCTGTTGAAGCAGAACTACAAATTCAACTTGCAGATCTTCCCGATGTGCGCGCTGAAGCATGTCGCGCATCACTTGGGCCGAACGGTGGCGCAGTGCTTGTATCAACACTGAATGAAGCAGTTGAAGTGGTCAACATGTACGCACCTGAACATTGTCAAGTTGCAGTCGATGCGCAATACGAAGAGCGTGTTGTTGATGCCATCGTCAACGCAGGTGAAATTCTGATTGGGCAGCACACACCATTTAGCGCAGGCAATTTCATAATTGGTGCACCAGCGTCGTTGCCCACCAGTGGTTTTGCACATGTGTCATCCGGTATCACTGTTGACGCATTCTTAAAGCGCACAGCAGTTGCACGTGCAAATGAACCAGCGCTTCGTCGCATGGCAGACAACATCATTGCATTTGCAGACCACGAAGGTTTCCCTGCACACGGCAATGCAATTCGCCGCCGCTTTTCACTGTAATTAAACAGTCTGTGGAAATGCAGAAATAAAAGAGATCATGTCGGCAGCTAATTCCCCGCCGAGATCTTCTTGAATGAAGTGGCTCGCCCGATACACCTTGTGATTAATTCCCGGCAACTGAGTGCCCGGAATACCTTCGCGATATTGCTTGCCCATTTCCATATAAGTGAAAGGACAACGGTCGCCCCAAATGGTCAAGACAGGTTTCGTAAACGTGTTGAATACTTCCCACGCGGCGTCGCCCTTCTCGCGTTCTGAGTCATCGGCCGAAATCGGCACCAACATCGGAAAGCGGCGAGCACCGACAGAAAACTCATGCGAAGGGAACGGGGCGTCATACGCGGCGAGTGATTCTGGCGATAGTTTCGACAAGCACCATCCCTGCACAATCTTCGACGGAATAAGTTCTTTCACTTCCTGGGCATACATGCGCCACGCAAGAAAATAAAACGCTGGGCCCGCTTCTACAAGCGCATGAACCTTGTCAGCATTGATGCTGTCATCGTCGTTCACTGTTGCGCGCCAATCCATATTCATCATGTCCTTCATGATTTGAGGATCAAATGGTTGTTGCGCAGTAATGAAAGGAACAGCTGGCCCTGAACGAGGCAGGCCTGTGTTTGAAAAGACAACACGTGCAAATCGATCTGGAATTTCTGAAATTACTCGACCGCCAACAAGGCCACCCCAGTCTTGACCGAAGAATGTCAGGTTCGTGAGATTCAATTTCTCTACTAATTCACGCACCCATGCAACATGGTTGCTATATGTATATGCCAGTTCATCTGTTGGTTTATCTGAACGACCAAAACCAATGAGGTCAGGGACAATGACGCGATATCCGGCAGCAACAAGTGGCGTCACCATCTTGTGATACAGATATCCCCACATCGGTTCACCGTGTAACAAAAACATTGTTTCTTTTGCATCACTCGGGCCAGCATCGACATATGCCATCTGCAGTCCTGCACCCACTGTGACTTCATGAACAGGCCAGTCATACCCAATCACATTCTTGAAACAGGATTCAGGAGTACGTACTACCTCACCAACAGTGGGGACAATACGACGTTCAGGCAAGCTCATTGCCGAAGTGTAGAAGCATCTGCAACACGGCGATTCACCGCGGGATAACACATACCATTCAGATGGTTTTTAACAGCCGGTGACGACAAGCTCGCCATCAGCAACATCAACAGAGATGACTCCGTCTTCGTTGACGCGGCCTTCCAGAATGATGACCGCTGCTTTATCTGCAATCTCTCGCTGGATAAGACGCTTCAAGGGTCGAGCGCCAAACGATGCATCGAACCCGCGAGTGCCAAGCCATTGGCGGGCAGCGTCGGACACTTCCAAAACCAATCTGCGCTCAGCCATGCGCTGTACCAAGTGCTCAAGTTGAATACCCACGATGTGGCTGAGGTCGTCCTCTGTCAAGGAGCGGAACTGCACAATTTCGTCAATACGGTTCACGAACTCGGGACGGAAGTAATCAATTGGTTCGCCTGGCAAGTTGCTTGTCATGATCAACACAACATTGGTGAAGTCAACAGTGCGGCCTTGGCCATCAGTCAAACGACCATCGTCAAGTACTTGCAACAAAATGTTGAACACATCAGGATGTGCTTTTTCCACTTCGTCTAACAACACAACGCTGTACGGACGACGACGAACAAGTTCGGTGAGTTGGCCGCCTTCGTCGTACCCGACATAACCAGGGGGTGCACCAATGAGACGCGACACGGAATGCTTTTCCGTGTACTCACCCATATCAATGCGCACCATTGCCTTTTCATCGTCGAACAAATATTCAGCTAGAGCCCGCGCAAGTTCTGTTTTACCGACCCCAGTTGGGCCAAGAAACATAAACGAGCCAATGGGCTTATTTGGGTCAGACAAACCTGCGCGGCTTCGGCGAATGGCGTTAGCAACTGCAGTCACTGCATCGTCTTGACCAATGACGCGCTTGTGTAGCTGATCTTCAAGGTGCACCAGTTTGGCCATCTCACCTTCCAGCAATTTGCTGACAGGCACTCCGGTCCACTTCGAAACCACTTCGGCAATGTCTTCAGCATCAACTTCTTCTTTCAACATTCGTTGTGTGACCTGCAGTTGATCAAGATGCGCGGTTGCATCATTAATGCGACGTTCAAGTTCCGGGATGCGACCGTATTGAATTTCTGAGGCCTTTGTGAGATCGGTTTCCCTCTCTACAACAGAGCGCAGTGTCTCGAGTTCTTCCTTCAGTGTGCGAATTGCTGAGATTGCTGAACGCTCAGCATCCCAATGCCCCTTCATCACGTCTGCTTCGGCCTGCAATGATGTCAGTTCTTCTACCAACGTGCTCAAGCGATCACGCGATGCAGAATCAGTTTCCTTATCAAGTGCCACTTTCTCGATTTCTAATTGCAAAATGCGGCGTTGCACGATGTCAATCTCTGTTGGTAGCGAATCAATCTCAATACGCAGCTTGCTCGCCGCTTCGTCCATCAAGTCGATTGCCTTGTCTGGCAGGAATCGATTAGTGAGGTATCGATTCGACAACACGGCAGCACTAACAAGAGCAGAATCTTGAATTCGCACACCGTGATGTACTTCATAGCGTTCTTTTAAACCGCGCAAGATTGCAATGGTGTCGGCAACCGTTGGTTCGCCGACATACACCTGTTGAAAGCGACGCTCGAGAGCTGGGTCTTTCTCTACATATTTGCGATATTCATCAAGAGTGGTTGCGCCAATCATGCGCAGTTCCCCACGCGCAAGCATTGGCTTGATCATGTTGCCCGCATCCATTGCGCCTTCAGCACCGCCAGCACCAACCATTGTGTGCAATTCATCAACGAAGGTAATGACTTCACCCTCTGCATCTGTAATTTCTTTAAGAACTGCTTTGAAGCGCTCTTCGAATTCGCCGCGATATTTAGCGCCGGCTACCAACGAACTGATGTCAAGAGAAATTAACCGTTTTCCCTTGAGTCCTTCTGGTACGTCGCCATCGGCAATACGGCGGGCAAGCCCATCAACAATGGCGGTCTTACCAACACCTGGTTCACCAATTAATACAGGGTTGTTCTTCGTACGGCGGGAAAGCACCTGGATCACTCGACGAATTTCTTCATCACGACCAATGACTGGGTCTATCTTTCCGTCTCGTGCTCGAGCTGTGAGATCAATTCCGTATTTCGCTAATGCTGCAAACTGTGATTCAGGATCTGGTGACGTGACTCGGTGTGAACCGCGTACCTCTTTTAAGGCCTGCAGCATTTCCTCGCTGCCAATGCCGATGCGTTGATTCATCGCTAGGACGAGGTGCTCGACAGAGACATAATCATCTTTGAGGTTTTTGCGACTTGAGTCTGCGTTTGTCAGCACATTGGCAAGTTCGCGATTCATGCGCGGTTCTGCCCCACCAGTTGCCCGTGGCAGTTTGGCCACAACTGCATCTGCCTTCGATTGCACCATTCCTGGCGCAATGCCAAGCTTCTGTAAAAACGCAGGAACAATAGTGTCGGTTTGTCCAGCCACTGCACTAAGTACGTGATCAACTGTGACTTCGGGGTTACCGAGTGTGCGCGCAGAATCGCTTGCTGCGGCAATCGCCTCTTGAGTCCTCGTCGTCCATTTCTTTGGGTCGATAGCCATAGTGGTGTTTCCTTATCGGTCCGGGTCAAAGATGCTGGGGCGCTCACCGAAGCGGGCTATTGCTTGTCGCAGCGGCACAAGGTTGCTGCGGCTGCGCGATTCAATTTCGGTGATGGCGTGCATGAGGCCTTGACGCAGTTGTTCAACTTCGCTGCGCAGTCGCACTACTTCTGCTTCCAACGTCATGACATGGCGAATGCCCTCCAAGTTCATGCCTGTGGCTGCAAGTTCTGTGATGCGCAAAAGTCGCGCGATATCTGCGTCGCTGTATCGACGGTTGCCGCCAGTTGTTCGGGCCGGGGTTAACAAACCACGGCGTTCGTAGATGCGCAATGTTTGTGGGTGCATACCGGCAAGCTCGGCTGCAACCGAGATGACATAGAGGGCACGTCGATCATCGTTGGTCATGGCGTTGTTCCTGACGCACGTGGTGAGGAAAGCACTTCACTGAGTGATTCAATTGCGGAGCGCTCTTCATCTGAGAGTTTCGTCGGCACGTTTACCTCGACAGTGACAATGAGGTCACCGACTTGCTTTGGTAATTCAATGCCTTTGCCTTTCACGCGATGACGGGAACCACTTTGTGTGCCGGCTTTCAGGCGCAATGTCACATCGCTGCCGTCAAGGGTTGGCACTGTAATCGTTGCGCCCAATACTGCTTCAGTAAATGACACAGGAACACGCGTCAACAAGTTCAAGCCTTCACGTGTAAACAACAGATGCGGTGCAACATTGCATTCCACAAACAAGTCGCCAGCAGGGCCACCGTTGCGACCAGGAGTGCCCCGGCCTTTCAGACGAATGCGTTGACCGTTGTCAACACCAGCAGGAATTCGCACATTCACTTCACGCGGACGACGTTCAATTCCCGTTCCTCGACATGTTGAACATGGGTTCTCGATAATGATGCCGTTGCCACTACACGAACGACAGGGCTGTGAGAAGGAAAACATTCCCTGATTGTCTGCAGTAGAACCGCGACCACCGCACGCTGCACATGTTTTGGGTGTTGTACCGGCGCGAGCACCAGAACCAGTACATGATGAACATTGCGCATCTGCAGTGAGATGTAACGACGTTGTGATTCCGTGAGCCGCATCAACAAAATCAAGCGTCAGTGTTGTTTCGATATCTTGCCCGCGTTGTGGACCAGTTGATCCGCCACCACCACGACGTCCACCACCGCCACGACCAAACATTTGACCAAGGATGTCACCGAGACCATCGCCGCCCATGTCGAAGCGAATGTTTTGTCCGCCTGCGCCACCACCGAATCCGCCCATTGGACCAACACGTCGTACTTCGTCGTACTCTGCGCGTTTCTTTTCATCGCCCACAACGTCGTATGCAGCTGAAATGTCTTTGAACTTTTCTTCTGCTGCTGCGTTGTCGGGGTTTGCATCAGGGTGATACTGGCGCGCAAGTCGCCGGTACGCCTTCGTGATGTCTTTGACAGTTGCGTCTTTCGACACGCCAAGCACTGCGTAATAGTCCTTTTCGTACCATTCGCGCTGTCCTGACATGACTTATCCCCGCACCTTCACCATGGCAGCGCGCAACACGCGGCCCTTCCATTCGTATCCAGTGCGAAGCACTTCAACCACGATTGGTTCTCCACCGTCGCCTTCTTCATGAACAACAGCTTCTGAAGTAGTTGGGTCAAAGGGCTTATCTAAAAGATCGAGTGCTACAAGACCTTGCTTCACAAGTGCAGCCATGAGTGCCGACCAAATAGGTTCAACACCGTCTGCACCGTGAGCAAAGGCTGCTTCGCACGCATCAAGAACTGGTAATAACGAATCCGCGATACGACCGGTAGCCCGGTCTACTTCGTCAGACATGTTCGACGTGACACGCTTTTTGTAGTTTTCAAAATCGGCCTGCAGACGTAACGCGATGTCCTTGAACTCATTACGTTCTTGGACAAGCGCATCAATGTCGTGCTCGATTAGTTCAACTATCTCGGCGTCAATGGCGTCTTCTGGTTGATCAACATTGTCTTCAGACATGAATTACTGCTCATCTACAATTTCGGCATCAACGATGTCATCGTCGTTTGGTGCACCTTGTGCGCCTGAAGCTGATGTGCCTGCTGCTTCACTGTCGCGAGCTGCTGTTTCGTACAACTTCTGACTGAATGCCTGGCTGGCACCCATCAGAGTTTCCGTTGCTGCCTTGATGTCGTCAATGTTGTTACCGGCAATAGCTGTCTTCAGAATTCCGAGCGGGCCTTCAACAGCTTCTTTTTCTTCTTCAGTTACTTTGTCGCCTTGTTCTTTCAGAACTTTTTCAGTTTGGTACACAAGTGAGTCAGCATTGTTACGTACTTCTGCTTCTTCGCGACGACGCTTGTCATCTTCAGCGTGTGACTCGGCATCGCGAATCATCTCTTCAATTTTTTCTTTGCTGAGAGATGACGAGCTGGTGATGGTCATGGACTGCTCTTTGCTTGTGGCACGGTCCTTGGCCGATACATGCACAATTCCGTTTGCGTCGATATCGAATGTGACTTCAATTTGAGGCATTCCGCGTTGAGCAGGTGGAAGGTCAACCAAGTTGAACTTGCCAAGTGACTGGTTGTAACTAGCCATTTCACGCTCACCCTGAAGAACATTGATCTCTACTGATGGCTGGTTGTCATCTGCAGTGGTGAACACTTCAGTACGGCGTGTAGGAATTGTGGTGTTGCGCTCAATGAGTTTTGTCATTACGCCGCCCTTAGTTTCAATTCCCAATGACAACGGTGTCACGTCGAGCAGCAAGATGTCTTTAACATCGCCCTTCAACACTCCGGCTTGAACTGCTGCACCAATAGCAACTACTTCGTCTGGGTTCACTGACTTGTTTGGCTCTTTGCCGGTCATGTTGAACACAAGTTCTTGCACTGCTGGCATACGAGTAGAACCACCAACCAAGATGACGTGGTCAATTTGGCTCTTTGTAAGACCAGCATCTTTGATTGCCTGATCAAATGCCACGCGGCAACGCTCGACAAGATCTGCAGTCATTTCCTGGAACTTGGAACGCGTTAACGACTCATCAAGGTGCAATGGGCCTTCTGCAGTTGCAGTAATGAAAGGCAAGTTGATTTGTGTCTGTTGTGTTTGTGACAATTCGATTTTTGCTTTTTCAGCAGCTTCTTTCAAACGCTGAACAGCCATACGGTCCTGTGCAAGATCAATACCGTGTGCGCTCTTTAACTGTTGTGTCAACCAGTCAATGATGCGCTGGTCCCAATCGTCACCACCAAGATGAGTGTCACCGTGTGTGCTCTTTACTTCAAACACACCGTCGCCAATTTCAAGAACAGAAACGTCGAACGTTCCACCACCAAGGTCGAAAACCAAAATAGTTTCATCGTGTGATGACTTGTCTAAGCCGTATGCAAGTGCTGCAGCTGTTGGCTCGTTGATAATGCGCAAAACATTCAAACCTGCAATAGCGCCAGCTTCTTTTGTTGCAGTGCGTTGTGCGTCGTCGAAATATGCAGGGACAGTGATAACAGCATCTGTGACTGTGTCACCGAGATATGCCTCTGCATCACGCTTCAACTTCATCAGTGTGCGAGCACTGATTTCTTGTGGCGTGTACTTCTTGCCATCAATGTCCTCTGAAGTCCATGTAGTTCCCATCTGGCGCTTGATGCTGCGAAATGTGCGATCAGGGTTGGTGATGGCTTGGCGCTTTGCCACTTCGCCAACAAGAACTTCACCGGCCTTTGAAAAAGCAACGATGGACGGCGTGGTACGAGCACCTTCTGAGTTGGGGATGACGACTGGTTCGCCAGCCTCAAGAACTGAAACAACTGAGTTGGTGGTTCCGAGGTCGATTCCGACTGCTTTTGCCATGGGGTTATGTCTCCTGTACTTGGTTCCGGCGGGTGCCGGATACGGGTGGGGTGGCTTCACAATAAAGGGCTCCAAGAGAGATACCAACCTCTGATATAGGAAAGTTGATACGAAGTGACTCAACATTTATCACATGCCGGAATTACTGGTGTTCGTTGCAGATTTCCCCTCTGGCGTGGGCTCAGACCTACGATGAAGGTGTGCTCGGCAATCTCGTCCTCCTGCGCCACGGTCAAAGTACGTGGAATCAACTCAACCTCTTTACGGGCTGGCACGATGTGCCCCTTTCAGCCCAAGGAGAACGGGAAGCAGCCGAGGCAGGCCCCACCATGGCAGCCGCCGGCCTTGTCTTCGACGTTGCCCATACCTCTCTATTAACCCGCGCCGTCTTGACCTGCCATTTGGCACTGTCTGGCATGGGCCAGGTGTGGTTGCCGGTGGAACGGCATTGGAAATGGAACGAGCGCCATTACGGGGCATTGCAGGGACTCGACAAGGCCGCCACTACCGCCCAACATGGTGAAGCCCAGACAAAGATCTGGCGCCGCAGCTACGACGTACCACCACCGCCGGTCGATCTCGCTAGCCCGGAACACCCCGCCAATGATCCTCGGTATCGCCTCGTTAACCCTGCAGATTTACCCGCCACAGAATGCCTGAAAGATGTGGTTGACAGAGTGGTGCCACATTTTCACGCCACGGTTGTGCCGCAATTGCGCGCGGGCATGAACGTCTTGATTGCGGCTCACGGAAATTCATTACGAGCATTGGTCATGGCTCTTGAGAACATTTCGTCAGAGAACATCGCCGAATTGAATATCCCTACGGGTGTGCCCCGACTCTACAAATTGTCGGATTCTCTCGCCGTGAATGAGGTCACCTACCTCGGCGACGCCGAGAAAATCAAAGCAGCAACGGACGCTGTGGCGAATCAAGCAAAACCCAAGTAACTCCACTGGTAATTGATTACTTCCGATGGAAGTACACTGGGGGGCATGGCAAGTACTAAATCAACCGTCGACTCCCTCCGTAACATCTCACTTTTTTCTGAGTGTTCCGCAAAAGAATTAGCACTCGTAGTAAAAAACTCCACTGAGCGTGCACTCAAAGCGGGAACCATCATCATGGACCAGGGTCAAACTGGTCGTGAGGCATATGTCATTCTCGAAGGTTCTGCAACCATCAAGCGCAACGGCAAGAAGATCGGTACTGCAAAGGCCGGAACTGTTGTTGGCGAGTTGTCACTCCTTGACAACGGCCCTCGCACAGCGTCTGTCATTGCAGACTCAGACGTGACGTTGTTGGTTATCTCAGAGCGCGCACTCAAAGGCGCTATCGACAACATCCCAGCCATCTCACGCAAGTTGCTCAAGGCCCTTGCCACTCGCGTTCGTGAACTCGACCGCGCACAGTACGGCTGATACAACTCCCGCGGGTGAATTACACGACGAATCAGGCTCTGCGGACCTTCGCCCAGTAGCGTTGACTCTGTTATGAGCACCAACGCTGCCTCCCCCACCGAGAAGACGCCAAAGCGTTTTCGCCCGTACCAACTCTCCATCGCCATCGGCGTTGGCATGGGTACATTCACTTTGTTCTCGGGCATCATCCCGCAGTTCACGAAGTGGCACGGAACATCTGAAATGTCTCGTGAAGTGTTCGAAGGAATCCCCGGACCACTGCAAGCTGCGTTCTACACAATTCTTCCTGCAATGATCATTTGGGGTTCATTTAAGTTTGCTGATCGCATGCGCAACTGGGAACGTGGCGCACCAGATCGTCGTCGCACTACTACGAAAAATGCAAAGCGCCGTCTCGCTGATTACCGCGCAGGTGTCTACATGCGTACGTTGTTGCGCGACAGCGCAGCTGGCCTGATGCACTCCATGATGTATTTCGGTTTCCTCATCCTTCTGGGTGTCACCACAGTTCTTGAAGTTGACCACCAATTACCAGAGTCACTCAAGTTCCTTCATGGTGGCGTGTACCAGGGCTATGTCATGGTCGGTGACTTTGCTGGTCTGATGTTCACCACTGGTGTTGTGTGGGCAATTATTCGTCGTTACGTACAACGTCCGTACCGCATTCGCATTAAGACAAAGGCCGAGCACGGCATCATTCTTGGTTGCATGTTGCTCATTGGGCTTTCCGGCTTTGGTGCAGAAATGTTCCGCATCGCCGTCAGCACTGCTGAAGGCAAGAGCATGGCCTTCGAGAGCTGGTCATTCATTGGGTACCCACTGTCACAACTTGTTGACGGAGGATCTTTGCAGTCATTGCAAAACTGGCACCAATCAATGTGGGTATTACACGTTGTTGCATTCATTGGCTTCCTTGCATTGTTGCCCCTCACAATGTTGCGTCACATTTTCACATCACCGCTGAACATGTACCTCAAAGATCGCGATCGTCCAAAGGGCGCAATGCGCGCAATGCCAAACCTCACCGAAACTTCTCTTGAGACTTTTGGCGCTTCAGTTGTTGAAGACTTCACATGGAAGCAGCTTCTTGATACAGACTCGTGCACACTGTGCGGTCGTTGCACCAGCGTGTGCCCTGCACATGCAACTGGTAAGTCACTTGACCCACGAGAGATCGTTTTGAAGACTGGTGAAGTCATGGCAGCCACTGCAGCGCATGGTTCCGTTACTCCACCATTGTCTATTGACTCTGAAATAAAGATCGGTGCCAACTCGTTGTTCGAGCGCATCACTGCAGAAGAAGTGTGGGCATGCACCACATGTCGCGCATGTGACGAGATCTGCCCGGTCAACATTGAAATCCTCGACAAGATTCTCGACATGCGTCGTTACTTGTCGCTCATGGAAAGTAATTTCCCTGCAGAACTCGGAAACGCATACCGCGCCATGGAAAACCAAGGCAACCCATGGGGCATGAACCAAGACGACCGTGCTGATTGGGCCAAAGACCTCAACGTTGACGTTGTAGACCCAGGCGCTGCCTTCAACCACGAGTACTTGTACTGGGTTGGCTGTGCCGGTTCATTCGACGACAAGAACAAAAAAGTCACGCAGGCTATGGCCAAGTTGCTTGAACGTGCAGACATTGATGTTGCAATTCTCGGACCAAGCGAAATGTGCACAGGCGACTCTGCGCGTCGTTCAGGTAACGAGTACCTGTTCCAAATGCTTGCGCTACCCAACATTGAAATGCTGAACGGCATGGGCGTGAAGAAAATCATTACGCAGTGCCCGCATTGTTTCAACACATTGAAGAACGAGTACCCACAATTGGGCGGCAACTACGAAGTGGTTCACCACAGTGAATTCCTCGAGCACCTCATTGATACAGGCAAGCTTGATATCCGTAATGCATCGCTTGAAGACCGCATCACGTATCACGACTCGTGCTACCTCGGCCGTCACAACGACGTGTACTTGGCCCCTCGTAAAATTGTTGGCTCTATCAAGGGCGTGCAAATTGTTGAAATGCCTCGCAACGGCACACAAGGAATGTGCTGTGGCGCTGGCGGTGCTCGCATGTGGATGGAAGAGTCAATCGGCACCAAGGTGAACGATGAACGTGCACAAGAAGCAATCAGCACTGGTGCAACTCGCGTTGCTACCGCTTGCCCATTCTGTTACATCATGCTTGACGACGGCGTAAAGGCTGCCGGCAAGGAAGAATCAGACGTGAAGGTTGCAGACATTGCAATTCACTTGCTTGATGCATTAGAAAATGGCGAGCGCAATCTGGCAAATCAGAACGCACCACTCGCCGGTTCAGTCGGCGAATAAGTACTTCCCTATTTTGGGGGAACGTACGTAGACAAGAAATTACCCAGACGGCCAATGGCCTCTGTTAAATCTTTTGCCCACGGCAAGGTAACAATACGTAAGTGATCTGTGCTTGGCCAGTTAAAGCCTGAACCCTGCACGACTAAAACGTGTTCTGCGCGCAAGAAATCAAGCACGAACTGGCGATCATCTTTGATGGGGTACATCTCTTGGTCAATCTTCGGAAACACATACAGTGCGCCTTTGGGTTCCACCACACTGACACCCGGAATTGCACGTAGTGCAGTAACTGCTGCATCACGTTGTGCAAGCAAACGCCCACCTGGAAGCAACAAATCTTGAATGCTTTGACGACCGCCCAATGCAGTTTGAATTGCATGTTGCGCCGGCACGTTGGCGCAGAGGCGCATGTTGGTCAGCATTTGAATGCCTTCGATGTAGCTAGCGGCGTGCTTGCGCGGGCCGGTGACCATCATCCAGCCAGAGCGGAAGCCGGCAAGACGGTACGCCTTTGATAATCCGCTGAAAGTAAACACAAGACAATCCGGCGCAATCGCAGCAAACGTATGATGCACCGCGTCTCCGTACAAAATCTTGTCGTAAATTTCATCAGCAAACACAATGAGATTGTGCTCAATTGCAAGATCAGCAATATCACGCAAGATCTTCTTGCTGTACACAGCGCCTGTGGGGTTATTCGGATTGATAACAACAATGGCGCGTGTCTTTTTCGTGATCTTCGAACGAATGTCATCAAGATTCGGATTCCATTCATTGTCTTCATCACATAAGTAATGCACTGGTGTGCCACCAGCAAGACTTGTTGATGCAGTCCACAGCGGATAATCCGGCGCAGGAATCAGAACTTCATCGTCGCCATTCAACAATGCGTTCAATGACAACTGGATAAGTTCGCTGACACCATTACCCAGCCACACGTCATCGGGGTCTGTGATGTCAATACCTTTTGTTTGGTAATGCTGCACAACTGCAGTGCGCGCAGAACGAACACCTTGCGAATCTGAATAGCCCTGTGATTCCTGCAAGTGGCGAATGACATCAACCAAAATCTCAGGCGGTGCTTCAAAACCAAACGGCGCAGGGTTACCAATATTCAGTTTGGTAATGCGATGGCCCTGTTCTTCTAGGCGCTTTGCTTCTTCCAGCACAGGCCCACGAATGTCATAGAGAACGTGTTCAAGCTTGTCTGACTGCTTGATGTCTTTAGGATTCATTACTGAAAATTCTCGAAATAGCGAGACGGGGTTGGGCCGCGTTGTCCCTGGTACTTCGAACCCTTTGCACCAGATCCGTATGGGTTCTCTGCTGGCGAGGTCATCTTCATGAAACTGATTTGGCCAATCTTCATGCCTGGGTACAACGTGATGGGAAGGTTGGCCACGTTTGCCAATTCCAAGGTGACGTGACCATCAAAGCCGGCATCGATAAAGCCGGCGGTCGAGTGGATAAGAAGGCCAAGGCGACCAAGAGAGCTCTTGCCCTCAACTCGTGCCACCAAATCGTTCGGTACTGCCACCCGCTCAAGAGTGGACCCAAGGACAAATTCGCCAGGGTGCAAAATGAAGACGCCATCAAGGGGAATGTCCACCAGTTCGGTGAGATCCGTCATGTCCTTCTTCACGTCGATGATCCCAGCAGTGTGGTTGCGGAACACGCGAAACAGATGATGCACCTTGATATCGATGCTGCTTGGCTGCACGCACGACTCATCGAACGGCTCGATGATGATACGGCCGGCGGCCAGTTCGGTTCGAAGGTCACGGTCAGACAGAATCACAAGGAAAACCTTACCCAACGCAGCACTTGACGCCCCGATGAATTCACTTCTAGCCCCACAAAAAGCCCCAGAAATACCTGCTTACGTCGTATGGGCTAGTCCAGAGCTCATCTTTGGCACCATTCCGAAGTCAAGTGACAGGTCAGACTGACCAATCTTCATAACCTTCGTTATGGCCTGCGTGGTTGACGAGTTCTTTTCGCGACCAGGACGGTCTGGGATGGTGGGTCGGTAATTATCTGGGTAGGTCACGATCAGCTTGTATCGACCTCCCGGTAAACCAGTGAAGCGGAACGCACCATTTATGTCTGAGACGACCGGCTTCACCATCTTGCCAAAGAGGTCCTTCACTGGTTTGCCCTTCACCGTCAACAACTTCACCGTGACGCCCTCAATTCCGCCGTCGCCAGGGCCCTGATATCCGTCACCGTTAAGGTCACGCCACACCTTGTCACCGAGGGTCACCGATGGAACTGTCGTCGGAACAATGGTGGGCATCAATACCCCAGTAGCGATGCCAGGGCCAGTAGCGCCCTTGTAGGTATTTGCAATTTGGTACGTCACGGGTTCCGTCACAGTTCCTGAGAAACCTTTCTTGTGGACAAAGGACACTTTGCCTGTCTTCATGTCAACGGTGTACGTACCATCAGCGGTCTTCAGTTTGGTGAGTGAACACGTAACGACTTGTCCGGTTGTTGCCAGTGCATCCATCTTTTCCAACGTCGTTGTTCCGCACAAACGAATACTCGTCGGGACTAATGACAACTTCTCGCCTGTGCCATCAACAGTTCCGCCATCATCGTTCAACCAAGGGGACAATGTAATTTTCGCTCCTTGTTTTGCCTTACCGGTATCAAGCGTCGCAGCAGGAACAGGAGGCGCAGCCACTGTCGGGGTAATTGTTGCATTAACGAAACGGCCAAGACTGTCCGCAACTTGATACACAAGTGGTGTTGCAGTTCCAGAGAACGTTGGCAACGGATCAAACGTGACTGTTCCGTCAGCATTCAATGTGTAAGTTCCCTCTTTTGGAACCGTCACTACAGTCTTGTCACAGTCATTTGGTTTTTGCACTGGCTCGACACCACACAACTTCAATGTGATTTTTGAAACAGGGGCAAGAGAACTAAAAGAATCATTCGCAAGCGGCGTGTACGTCTGATTCACGTCATAACCATCTGAAATTGCATCATTTGTAGCTGATGGTGGTGCAGGAACAATCGGAGTCAAAGTACTTGTCGCCGTCTTGCCAAGAGCATCAGTAACGCGGTATGTAATCGGAGTCTTCGTGCCAGGCATGATTGTCGCAGACGCAGTAAATGTGACTATTCCAGTTGCAGGGTCAAGCACATATGTACCTTCACCCACAATCGTGACGGAATTATCGGCATCACATGTAGTGGTGCCAGGAGTAAACAAGCAGGTTGCAGTAGCACCGGTTGTTGCTAACCCAGCTCCCGTCGCGAGACCAGCGGTACCAGTCGTAGTTGTAAATGAAATTGTTGCGCCAGGCAGCACCAGCTTGGTTTCTGGTTTCGCAGTAGGTGCGTCAGGTGCTGAAACAGTTGGCGTGATTGTTGCATTGACGTAACGACCCACACTGTCAGCCACTTGATACGTAGGTGGTGTCGCGACAGTGCCAGTAAACGAAGGCAGCGGATCGAATGTAACAACACCCGTTGTTGAGTTCACGGTGTATGAACCTTCGTTGGGTACAACAAGTGACGTCTTATCGCAACTATTTGGTGTTTGTATCGGGTCAAGGCCGCACAGTTTCAGAGACACCTTTACAGCCGGAGTCAGAGAACTAAATGAATCATTAGCCAACGGACTGATGTCTTGATTCGTGTCGTACGGTCCAGATGAAACATCATTTGTTGCTACAGGTGGGTCTGGGATAATCGGAGTCAGCGTACTTGTTGCAGTCTGACCAACAATGTCCGTCACGCGATACGTAATGGATGGTTTTGTGCCCGACATAGCTGAACTAAGGGCAGTGAATGTCACGATGCCTGTCGTAGGGTCAAGCACATATGTGCCTTCACCAGTAATTGTTACCGAGTTATCGGCATCACATGTAGTGGTGCCGGGAGTAAACAGACATGTTGCTGTAGCCCCAGTTGTTACAAGGCCCGTACCCGTGGCAAGGCCAGAAGAACCAGTGATCGTTGAGAATGCAACAGAAGAACCTGGCAGTACAAGTTTTGTTTCAGGTGTTGCAACTGGTGCTGGTGGTGGATCAACGGTCAATGTAATTGTCGATGACGCCGTGCGATTCAAAATGTCAGTTACTTGATACCCAACCGGAGTTGCTGTGCCGGTAAATGTTGGCAACGGATCAAACGTCACAACACCAGTTACAGGGTCAACGGTGTACGTGCCCTGATTCGGAACAACTAATGAAGTCTTATCGCACGAATTCGGAGTCTGGACTGGACTAATGCCACACAACTTCACAGTCGTAGCAACGAACGTCGCTGTAGGTGCCCCGGGCGTGTCATTAGTTACTGGATTCACGGTTTGATTCGTGTCATACGCACCACGGCCAGTATTTGGTGTTGCGGTAGGAACTGGTGGCGGTGTCACGGTTGGAGTGATTGTGGCATTCACCGTTCTGCCGACCGCATCTGTGACTTGATATCTCACTGGTGTAGCAACAGTGCCTGTAAATGTTGGTAACGGATCAAACGTCACAACACCAGTTACAGGGTCAACTGTGTACGTGCCCTCACCAGGAACAGTCAAAGAGGTCTGCGTGCAGTTATTCGGAGTTTGGACAGGGCTAATGCCACACAACTTCACAGTCGTTGCGACAAGTGGAGCACTTGCTGCACCTGCGGTGTCATTTGCCAACGGATTAATGGTTTGGTTCGTGTCATACGCCCCGAGAGAGGTGTCATTTGTTGCAACTGGTGGCGGAGGAACAATCGGAGTCAAGGTGCTTGTTGCAGTTTGGCCAGTTACGTCAGTAACGCGATACGTCACAGCAGTTTTCGTACCTTCTGCCAACGGATTATTGGCGACAAAAGTGACAATTCCAGTTGCTTGGTCGATTGACCATGTTCCGTCGCTGTTGGTCAATCCGGTGCCACAGGTATTCGGTGTCACAGAGGTGTTCACCAAACAAGTGGCAGTCGCTCCAGTAGTTGCTAGTCCGGTTCCTGTTGCAAGGCCAGAATCACCAGTGATAGTTGTGAAAGTAACTGTGCCACCTGGAAGAACTGACTTTGTCTCAGGTGCTGCCGTCGGTGCTGTCGGAGGAGTAACAGTTGGCGTGATTGTTGAGTTCGCTGTGCGATTCAAGGTGTCAGTGGCCTGATACTTCACCACAGTTGCAACTGTGCCTTTGAAACTTGGCAACGGATCAAACGTAACAACTCCCGTCGCAGGGTCAACTGTGTATGTGCCCTCGCCCGTAACTGTCAGCGCAGTCTGCGTGCAGTTATTCGGAGTCTCTACGGGGCTAGTACCACACAATTTTACCGTTGTAGCAACAAACGGAGCACCGGATGCACCCGGAGTGTCATTACTTGTTGGTGTGTACGTTTGGTTTGTGTCGTGAGCTGTTGTGATTGCATCAGGTGTTGCAGTGGGCAGTGGGGGCGCACTGACTTGCGGTGTAATTGTCGCATTCGTGATCTGACCAATGGAATCAGCGACTTGGTAGGCCACTGCGGTTGCAGTTCCCACAAAAGATGGCACGGGGTCAAACGTGACAATACCGGTCGTTGGGTTCACTGTGTACGTGCCTTCGTTTGGCACTACCAAAGTTGTCTGAGTGCAATTGTTCGGAGTCTGCACAGGATCAATGCCGCACAACTTCACAGTCGTGACGACAAGCGGTGCACTTGCAGCACCGGGATTGTCATTCGTTAGCGGATTGATCGTTTGATTCGTGTCATATGGACCAGTTGAGGTGTCATTCGTTGCTACTGGTGGTGGAGGAACAATTGGTGTCAACGTGCTTGTCGCGGTCTGGCCAGTGACATCGGTTACTCGATATGTCACAGGAGTTTTTGTACCAGCAGACAGGGAACTATTCGCTACAAAGGTGACAACACCTGTTGCTTGATTGATTGACCACGTTCCATCGCTATTCGTTAACCCTGTGACACAAGTATTCGGTGTCACGCTGGTATTTACCAAGCATGTTGCTGATGCACCAGAGATCACGAGGCCAGTTCCAGATGCGAGGCCAGAACCACCAGTAACGCTGGTAAACGACACAGTTCCACCGGGAAGAACAGATTTAGTTTCTGGGGTAGCTGACGGCGCACTAATTGGGTCCACGCTTGGGGTAATCGTCGAATTCACTGTGCGATTCAACGTGTCGGTCACCTGATATTTCACAACCGTCGCAACAGTGCCAGTAAACGAAGACAACGGATCAAACGTAACTACACCTGTCGTCGGGTTCACTGTATACGTACCTTCGCCAGGAACAGTCAATGACGTCTGACTGCAGTTATTCGGATTCTGTACTGGGTCAATGCCGCACAACTTCACAGTCGTAGCAACGAAGGGGAAGTCAACGGCGCCTGGAGAGTCATTTGCTAAAGGATCAATCGTCTGATTCGTGTCATACGCGCCACTTGACGTGTTCGGGGACGCTGACGGTGCCGGTGGCGTACCAACAGTTGGTGTAATTGTCGAGTTGACTGTGCGGTTCAATGTGTCCGTCACCTGATATTTCACAACTGTCGCAACAGTGCCAGTAAACGTTGGCAGCGGATCAAAGGTCACAACACCTGTGGTTGGGTTCACGGTATACGTACCTTCGCCAGGAATAGTCAACGATGTCTGACTGCAGTTATTCGGATTCTGCAATGGATCAATGCCACACAACTTCACAGTCGTTACAACAAGAGGTACGCCAGAAATTCCAGCTGTGTCATTAGTCAACGGGTTGATTATCTGATTCGTGTCATACGCATCAGATGATGGGTTCGGAGATGCGGTCGGTAACGGTGGCGCAACAACAGTCGGAGTGATTGTTGAGTTTGCAACGCGACCTAACGAGTCAGAGACCTGATACTTAACAACAGTGGCAACTGTGCCGGCGAACGTTGGCAACGGATCAAATGTGACAACACCTGTCGTTGGATTCACGGTGTACGTGCCTTCGTTTGGCACCACAAGTGTCGTCTGAGAACAACTATTCGGAGTCTCAGCTGGGTTGATGCCGCACAACTTTACAGTTGTTGCTACAAGGGGGAAATCTGAGGCACCTGCGGCATCGTTAGTCAACGGATTGATTGTTTGATTCGTGTCCCATGCGTCAGATGATGGGTTCGGAGATGCAGTCGGCACAGGTGGCGCAGCAACAGTCGGAGTAATGGTCGCATTCGCATACTGCCCGAGTGCATCGGCCACTTGATATGTAATAGGTGAAGCTGTGCCGTAGAACGTTGGCAATGGATCAAATGTCACGACCCCGGTCGATGTATTGACCGTGTATGTGCCTACACCTGGAATGGTCAGAGAAGTCTTCGTACAGTTATTAGGAGTTTCAGTTTCATTGACGCCCGTTGTGGTGGGATCGTCAATTCCGCACAACTTCACACTTGTTGCAACTAGTGGTGAACCGCCAGCAGTGTCGTTAGACAATGGCGAAATGGTTTGATTTACATCGTATCCAGCACTCGACACATCATTATTAGCTACTGGTACTGAAATAACAGTTGGCGTATAGGTACTTGACGCAACCTGACCAAGTGAGTCCGCCGCCTGATAGGTAACGGGGGGTGCAGTGCCCACCCAGTCGGTTGTCGGCGTAAAGGTAACGACACCCGTTGTCGTATTAACCGTGTACACACCGCCAGTAACCGACACCGTGGTGGCCGTGCAATTCGGAGCTGTTTGGCCACTGCCACACAACCGCACTGACGATGGCGAAAAAGATCCTGTGCCTGGAGTGTCGTTTGTTACAACCACTTTCGATTGCTGGGTGTTGACAAAGTCCGACGAAGTATCCGGTGTTGCCGTTGATGCAGGCGTGACGGTCGGCGTAATTGTTGCTGTGCGATTACGAGGAGATGTATATGAATCTGTTATTTGGTATTGAACCGGTGTGGCGGTGCCGACATAGTTCGGCAACGGGTCAAACGTCACTGTTCCGTTCGAATTCACTGTGTATGTGCCTTCTCCAGGCACTTCCAACGTTATCTTGTCGCACGTAAACGGACCAGAGCCGTAGCCACACAAAAAGAGAGAAGTGCTAACAAAGGGATAACCGGTCTCTGCCTGATCATTAGTTAGCGGAGAAATGACTTGGTTGACATCTTGGCCATTGATGGATGTGTCGTTCACCGCACTCGGAATTGCCTGAGAAGGAATAGTGAGTGAATAATCTTCCACTTCACCAGATGCAAGTTTTCCAGTTGGGATCGTGATGGTTTCGTAACTCAATCGAAAACGGGCGTAGGTAAGACCCACAGATAGACCAGACGGCACTGTCCAAGTAATAGTGGCCGACGTGGCGCCCGCAACCGGATCAACTGCACATGCTCGTTCGCTAAATGAAAAGACTTCATCTCTATTGAAGTCGATCCAACCGCACAGATTCGCAGTAGCTGTAACACCAGCTAACGAGACCGTTGCGCTATAACTGTCTCCTGTATTTCCGAAGTTCACAGTAGGAGAAGCAACCAACGCTGCGACTCCGTCATCAGCCTTGGCGTTACCTGCAAGCGATGCCCAACGGGCAACTGCATCAGCATTTGTTGAGGCATACAAGGTAGAGGCTTGGTCCGCAGCAACAGTTGCTCCCATGCGAAGATCACCAAAACCGTGGCTTGCGACACCGGTTGATTCATATGTCGTTGGAACTAATCCAAAGTCCTCAGACATACTTGCAGTCAAGTTCCAACCGTCCACATATCCGGTTCCGCGTGCCGTTGTTAATGAAACGTCGAAAGAGATTGATGTCACCGTGCCGTTGATTTGTAGAGATCCACACCCAGCTTGAGCGGTTGCTCCATACCCAGATGTTGAGTGACATGAGATTGATGGATTCTTAATTGTCGGCTCTACATGCGTCCCACCAACAACCTGCATGTTTGTTCCGCTCAACGCCGTGAGGGTGACTCCAGGTGTAATAACTGTCATCTCGCTCCAGGCAGTAGACGAACCGGAACCACCGCCCCAGCCAGCAAAAGAGAAAACGGCATTTGTAACTGCTTTAGAAAATGAAAGCGTCAATATTCCGCGTGACGGACATAAAGCACTTGCAGCACAGCCTGAGTTGCTGGTTTGAATGTACACACCAGGCTCGGTTACTAATCCTGTTGCCACGAAGTCGCCAGCTTGTCCACCGCGCTGACTCAGTGATTCAGTTTGATCACCGATACAGAGATAGTCGCCTGTGACTCCAACGGAATATGTAACTCCATTGGGCAGGGTCGTTTGCTTGACTCTGTTCGCACTATTGCTTCCTGAACATCCGGCCGTACCAGTAGTAGTTCCACCAACCCATGACCACAGATTGCTTCCCATTGAACTATTTGCATCAAACGACGCTGCATCATTGCCGGCCATATCTTGAATCGCCGCGTTAGTTGTAGCTGAGTTACTTGCAGGGGCCTGATACGAAACAACTAAAGGATCACTCGATGAGACAGTGGTTCCAATAGTAAGTCGAACTGTCGAGCCGACAATCGTTATCGCCGTTGGGGTGTATGGCGTTTCACCCACGAAAACCGTGAAAGCACTGAGAGATGGCGTGGGAGAAGTTACAAGGGATTCGTTGAAAGACACCGTGACAGTGCTGCCACTACCGGCTACGGAACTTACGGTTGGTGAAACTCTGTCGGGACCCGCAATCGACAAGTTGGTGGCTGTCGTTGCAGCTAAAGAATCAACATCGTTACCCGAAGCATCTTGATTCGCAAGATTTGTGGGATCCGCATTAGTCGTTGGTGCTGAGTACGCAACTGTGACCGTTTGGCCAAATTGAATAGCAGTACCCAATGTCAACTGAACTGTTGAACCTGACACGGTGGTACTGGTAACAATCGCAGGCACTCCAGCTGCAAGCACTGTGTAGGCCGTTGTCGGTGCCGTCGTTGTACTTAAGGCCTCATCATATGTCATGGTCAGAATTGTTCCAGCCGAGTTAACAGAAGCTGAGGAGAACACGGGAGCCCGCAAGTCAGGAGCGACAGTAGAACTATTCGTAGCCGTAATTCCAGTTACGGAGAGCATGTCGTTACCAGCAGTGTCTTGTAACGCCGCGTTGTTGGCGGTTGCGTCATCCGCAGGTGCTGTGTACGAGACAACAACCGTCCTGTTGGATGTAATCGTCACGCCCGAAATATTTGCAGTGATCTTATTGTCAGGGATGTTGCGGTTGAAACCGGAAATCGTTACAGGAACACCATTGACTGAAATGGTGAATGCGGTCGTTGCAGAAATATTTGAGCTGATGATTTCACTGAAATTTATTTGAACTTGCGTACCCGAAGATAGGACAGTTGCTGAAGTCATTGTTGGGCGAGTCACGTCATTGGCGGAACTGTTTGTGACGTTCTGAGCGGTAAACGATACGGCATCGTTTCCAGCACTATCTTGAACCGCTGCATTCGAGGTTGCGGAGTTAACAGCTGGTGCCGAGTAGGCAACTGTAATTGTTGCAGCATTATTCACCGAAGTAGCAAGGGTAAGAACAACTGTTGATGTTGTTCCCGACGCGGTAACGGTGGAAACAGTGGCAGGGTTTCCATCAACAAGCACGGCAAAATTGCTTGGCGTGGCAGTCGTCGCGCTCATGGTCTCGTTATAAGTCAATGTCAGAGTGACACCATTTGCAGCCAGCAATGCAGAACTATAGACCGGGGCAATTTGGTCCACTGTCGAACTATTCGTCACGCTGGATGCTGCCAAAGTAATTGCATCGTTGCCTGCAGTATCTTGCGTGGCAGTATTTGTTGTCGCCGAGTTAACTGCCGGAGCCGTATACGCAACGGTCACTGCCTTGCCGCTACCAATTGCTGACGCCAATGTGAGCTGCACGGTCATTCCTGATATTGCAACGGAGTTAACGGTGACTGCGCTTGCGTTCGCCGTAACCGCAAAGGCGCTTGCCAATGGAGCAGTCGTTCCTAATGTTTCGTTATAGGTCAATGTCAATGTCAAACCATTGGCTGCAAGTGTCGAAGAACTGTAGACAGGTGATGTCTGATCCACAGTTGAACCATTAGTCACACTTGTCGCGGTTAACGAAACTGCATCATTACCAGCGGTGTCCTGAATGGCCAGGTTTGTTGAAGCCGTATTGACAGCAGGTGCTGTATACGCAACAGTGACAGTTTTTCCATTACCTATTGCTGAGGCGAGGGTAAGAACGATTGATCTGATTCCAAGTGTATTGAACACTGAAGACTTAGCTACAGAAGAAACTACGACAGGATTTCCGTTTGAAAGAACTGTAAAGGCTGATGCAGCCGCTGTTGTAGTACTCACTTCTTCGTCATAGACCAAGTCAATAGTTAATCCATTCGAAGCCAATGAACTGCTCAAATACACCGGTGATCTTTGATCAACTGAGGAACTGTTAGTTGCCAAGGTGATAGCAGAGAACGACGGAGCATCGTTACCTGCCACGTCTTGAATAGCGGTGTTGGCAGCAGTCGCATCAACACTCGGCGCCGTGTATGCCACCGTGACAGTTTTTCCACTACCCACCGCGGAGCTAAGCGTTAGCACAACAGTCTTGGTTCCTGATGCTGTCGCGACAGACGTCACCGGAATTGTGTCTGCACCGTTAGTGACGGTGAAAGCACTCGCCAGTGCAGTTGTAGTTGAGAGGTTTTCGTTATAGGTCAACGTGATCGTGAGACCCGTAGACGTATTTGCGACAGACGAATAGATCGGTGCAACTTGGTCAACCGTCGAACTATTCGTGAAACCTACTGCGGTAAGAGAAGCGGCATCGTTGCCAACCATGTCCTGAATAGCTGTATTCGTCGTGGCTCCACTTGCAGTAGGCGCTGCATACGCGATTGTCAGCGTTTTTTCAGAACTCACCACTGAACCTAGTGTTAGCTGCACTGTGGAACCAGAGATTGCGACTGAACTTACAACTACATCAGTTCCGCTTGCCTGCACAGTAAACGCGCTAGCCAGTGCAGTGGTCGAGGACAATGGCTCGCTATACGTCAGCGTCACAATTGTGCCAGCTGTATTAATTGCCGCAGAGACGTATGTCGGTGGAACACCGACAGGAGTAACAGCTGGCGTTGAAGCACCAGAAGCAGTCGAAGTTTTATCGCCGTTAATTGCAACGGATGTGAATGTGTAGCCAGTGCCGTTAGTGAGTCCTGTAATCGTGCAACTGCCCGAGGCGCCAGTAACCGTGCACGTTTTAGTCCCGTCTTGCACAGCTGTAACGGTGTAACCAGTTGGCGTAATTCCCGAAGGTGCAGAGACCGTTACAGTTGCCTGACCATCGCCCGCTACTGCAGTCGGTATTCCAGGTGCACTAGGTGCAACATATATTGAATACACCTTCTTGATGTACGGAGTACTTGCTGTACCAACAAGGATGTACCCATCGGAAAGAACTACCGCTTTGTTGACTGTGCCTCCTGTAGCCGCGTCGTAACTAAATGTGGCGTCAAGTGTTCCGTCGGTGTTAAATCGTTTGAGCTTGCTGGTAAATGAACCGCCAACAACTAGCTTTCCATCGCTTTGTAAAACAGCGGTCGTTGCTCCAGAACCTAAAGCAGCCACAGCAGCATTTGTGTTAAACGTGGTGTCTGCTACTCCCGACGACGAGAATTTCTTTACGTTCCCTGTAAATGGGCCAACCACAAAAACGTTTCCCAAGGCGTCAACTGCCACGGCAGTAGGCGTAGAGCTGAGACCACTAGTGATGGCCGTATTGAAAGTGTTGTCTGCAGCAGAGAAAGTTCCATTAGACGACAAACGCTTGAGATATCCCATTGCGACAGGGCCCATGACATAAATATTGTTTGAGCTATCAAGTGACAATCCTGACGGTGTACCCATGGCTGAAGTAATTGATGTCTGAGTAAAGGTCGAATCTATTTTTCCGGCATTACTTGTAGTGGTGGGCAAATCTTGCACACCAACAAGTCTGTTGGTGCTGTTTGCACCGGCACTTGCAACAATGATTCGCCCGTTGGTCACCGTCTGTACGGCAACCCCAGAAAGAACACTGTTAGAGAGATAGTTTCCTGCGGCAGTGCTTCCTGAGTACGCATTGGTATTGAAGGTTGAATCAAGAGCGCCCGCTGATGTGTATCTGTAGATACTGCTGACGCGCGTTGCCACGATGATGTTGCCGGCACTGTCAACTGCGATTCCATTGACAGAGTCAGCCGTTGTAATCGTGAGAGAAGTCGCACCCGCGCTACTCAGTTTTTTTACGGTGCTGGCATAGGACACATAGATATTTCCACTGCTGTCCTTCACCATCCCGGTGACTGCTCCAAATGTCGAACCTACGGCTGTATTGAAGGTGGTCTCTAAAGATCCGGGGCCCTGGGCCCATACTCGAGTGGGTGAGGCAACAATGTTCAACAAGGCCAAGACAAGGGTGGCGAGTAACAAGGTGGCCATTAGCTGGCTGACGCGGCGGCGCATCACTTCACCTGATCCATTGGACCTGTGGATAAGGTCGTCAATAGCCTTGAGTCAGTAGTTGTCACCTATGTATTTTAGGCAGACGGTTGCCCAATTAGGTGGGGACTATGTATTTATGGTACTCAATCGCTCTGTTTGGGGCTTATTTTGGGTCTTTCCAACGATAAATGGTCAAAACTGCCTCAATTGACACCTTGTTCCATGCGTCGAGGTCAACTTGGGATGGGTTCATTTCAGCCATCACTCGGCCGTTAATTTGGCCGATGCCCCAATAGGCAAGGGCCATGGCGTCGAGATCCTTCGTGACCCAGCCTTTTTCTTGGCCGAAAGTCATGACCCTGGCTAAAGATTCGGCGGTTTCGTGATTGATGTCAATGACAGCGGCGGCAATGGCAGGGCTGGATTGGGCGGCACCCATGACGTTCATACGAATAGAGCGAAGGATGGCACGCTCTGGCGTATAGACGGCGGTGAAAATCTTACGAACAGACCGCTCGAAGTCGTCCCAGGTATCGGCCATGAGGGCAGCTGCCTCAAACGGAAGGATCATTTCCAAGTAGCTGCGGCGGTAGCGCTCAATTTGGGCCGCTTCCACCAAGGCTTCGCGGTTCTTGAAGAAGTGGTACACCGACGGTTCGCGAACGCCAACGGCAGTAGCAACGGTGCTGACGCGCACCGACCCTTCACCACCAGACGAAATAGCCTCGATAGTGGCATTCAGCAATTTTGCGCGAGTATCTAGTTCTGCAATCACAGTCCCTAACCCTAGTCGGGGTGCTTTAAAAATGTTTCAAAGCGGTGTGACGATTGGGTTACGGTTCCATCACAACCCAGCCCCGGCGCTGTAATTCAGCAGCAAGAACCTCGGCAGGGACTGATTTGAGTGAACGTTCGGCAGCTGTGACTTTGGGTTTGATTGCCTGAGGAGTTGGGGCAACGGGAGTGGGTGCGGCATCTGCTGATTCGGCGATCTCGGCCCATTCTTGAAGTTGTGCAATGAAGGCATCGGCTTCGTCACGTGTGAACCGTCCACCTGCTTGGCGTTGGTTGAAACCCATGGGGCCGCGTGCATCACGAAAATCTGTATGACCAGCTTCGTTCAAGAGTTCGAGTAGTTCACGCGTCTGTTTTGCTGTTGCTGGTGGGCCAGCTGGTTGTCCGAATGCCATACGCGAAACAGTACTCGTGGCGTCTTTCAGCGAATCAGACTGGCCAAGGCCCAGAGGCCAGCAATGGCGCCGATAGCAATCATCAAATAACTGCGGGCTTTAGGCGCTTCAGCCAAGTCGCCTTCGGCACGTGCCCGCGGTGGTGGTTTTACTAGGGCCATGATGTTGCCCGCTGCGAGCGCAAACCCAAGCGCCATCACGAGATACGCAAGCAAGTTTTCTCCGAGGAACATCACTACAGATTAGGCGTGGCAGACTCTGGTCATGGGCTTTCATCACGTCGCACTCGCAACTAAAGACTTACAAGCAACACACCACTTCTATACAGAGGTGATGGGCTTTTCACTAGTGAAGACAGTCATTGGCCCAGTGCCAGGTTCGCCAGAAGGTTGGGCACGTCATGTCTTTTATGACACCGGTTCAACGGGCATGATCGCGTTTTGGGATCTGCATGACGTGCAATGGGCTGACGGCTACCCCACCAATATCAACAAAACAGCCGGCCTTCCTGGTTGGGTGAATCACTTTGCGTACTTTGCACCGTCACGTGAATTTCTTGATGAGCGTCGTAAGAACTGGACCGACCACGGACACATGGTGGCTGAAGTTGATCATGAGTTCTGCGTCAGTATTTACACAAGCGACCCAGATGGAAACACTGTTGAATTTTGTTTCGACGTTCGCGAATTTACCGAAGAAGAAAAAATCGAAGCACACACATTGTTAGGTCACAAACACCCGCCAATGGACAAAGATGCAAAAGTCACGATTCACCAGCCAACAAACGTGGCGGTTGCGCACTAACTATTCCGGTTCGTCAACGAACTGGGTGTATGCCTTGTTGAACAACAAGCGCACATCGCCTGTAGGGCCTGAACGGTGCTTCTGCACGATGACATCGGCAAAGCCTTTGTCGTTGTTGCGTGCTTCAGCATTAGCTGCCTCTTCGCGATACAGGAACATAACAACGTCGGCGTCCTGCTCGAGTGCACCTGATTCACGCAAGTCTGCAAGAACGGGTCGGCGATCGGCACGTGTTTCAATGGTTCGGCTTAACTGGCTGAGCGCAACAACAGGAATTCCAAAATCTCGAGCGAGCAACTTCAGTCCACGACTGATCTCGCTGACTTCCAATTGACGGTTTTCGTTGTTTCCGCCACCCATGAGTTGTAGGTAGTCAATAACAACAAGCGCAGGCGGCGCATCTGACACAGCAACACGGCGCAACTTCTGACGAATCTGCATCACTGTGATTTGCGATGTGTCGTCAATATAAAGAGGAACTTCAAGACGGTTGATTGCATTCGTGATCTTTGTCCAGTCGGCGTCTTGCAAACGACCAGTACGCATACGGTCTGAATCAACCTGTGCTTCTGCTGACAAAATTCGCTGTGTTAACTCAGTCGCTGACATTTCCAGTGAGAAGAACAACACGGGGCGGTTGGTGGTACGCGCCGCACTTACTGCCATACCCAATGCGAATGCGCTCTTACCCATAGCAGGGCGAGCACCGACAATGTTCAGAGTTCCTGGTTGTAAACCAGACAGAAGTTTGTCGAGCTTTGTATACCCAGTACGAACACCCGTGACGTCGGACTTTGCATCAAAACGATCTTCAAGAATTTGAGCGACCGTTCCGGTGAGTTCGTGGAGTTTCTTCAACGAGTCAGTGATTTGTTCATCGCCAATGTCGAACACAATTTGCTCGGCTTTGTCGATTGCATTCTTGATATCGGCTGGAGCGGAATACCCGATGTCTGCAATGTCGCTTGCGCCACGAATCAGGCGCCGAAGAATTGATGTGTCGCGCACAATGCGGATGTAGCGGCCAGCACTACTGATTGATGGCGTTGCGTTCTGCAGTTCCAAAAGGAAGTTCAGTCCGCCCAATTCGTCGATGAGATTATGGCGACGCAATTCGTCTGCAACGGTGACGACGTCAACGGCATCTGCAACTTGTGACAACGCTTTGATGGCGGCAAACACATGACCGTGTGCTGGCTTGTAGAAATCTTCCGGAACAAGTTGTTGTTCAATAGCCAAACCAATTGGTTCTTCATTGAGCAACATGGCGCCGAGCAATGATGCCTCTGCATCTAAGTTGTGCGGCGGTACGCGACTATCAGTGCGCGTAGTGCGTGGTGCAGAGGACCGTTCAGGCCTGTCGGAAAAGTCGCTCATAGAGATCCTCTACCTTGCCTGTAAATGCCTGTGGATTGCTAGTGGATAACCCTGCGAAATCACTGTGGATAGCGCTGGGGACAACTCCCGGCAACTGGGGATAACAAGTGTGTTAGCGGCGCTAGCTATTAACCAGCAACCACTGACAATTTCACTGTGCACTCGACATCAGCGTGCAAGCGGACAATTGCCGTATGTGCACCTGTTGTACGAATTGGCTGAGCCACAACTTTTTTGCGATCAAGGAT
The DNA here is from genome assembly GCA_026393535.1 of Actinomycetota bacterium. Lineage (GTDB taxonomy): Bacteria > Actinomycetota > Acidimicrobiia > Acidimicrobiales > Ilumatobacteraceae > UBA2093. Next base: position 36,531 of record JAPKZY010000065.1, read on the forward strand.
GA
>JAPKZY010000105.1 GCA_026393535.1 Actinomycetota bacterium
GTTGACAATGTCATTAAGCCAGCCATGGAGCCGTTCGGTCATCGCGACGACCTGGCGCCTGAAAAGCACAGCGAGTATGTTCGCGAATTGATCATCCTTCGAAAGAAAGCAGTGGAAGCAGGACTCTGGCTTCCTCACATGCCAAAAGAATGGGGCGGCATGGGCCTTGGTCATGTTGCTTTAGCAATGGTGCAGGCAGAATCGGCAAAGACTCGCGTCGGACCGTGGGTATTCAACTGCTCGGCCCCTGACGAAGGAAATATGCACACCCTGCTTCATTGGGCTACCGATGAGCAGAAGGAAAAATATTTAAAGCCACTTCTCAATGGCGTTTCCTCATCGTGTTTCGCGATGACTGAACCAGAAGTGGCCGGATCTGATCCGACTTTGATTCGTACAAATGGAATCAAAGATGGCGACGAATGGATTCTCAATGGTCACAAGTGGTTTATTTCTGGTGCGCGTCGTGCAAAGTTTGCAATTCTCATCGCTCGTACCGAGATGGACGTTCCACCAGGGTCTCGAGGAGCAAATACTGCTTTCATCATTGACCTTCCCTCACAGGGATGGAACGATGTTCGCGAAATCGAGACCATGCATGGCGCAACCGGTCACTCAGAGATCGTTATCGATGATCTTCGAGTACATGACTCTCAGATTCTTGGTGGCAGAGGAAATGGTCACCGCCTTGGACAATACCGACTCGGGCCCGCTCGCTTGGCTCATTGCATGCGTTGGGTTGCCCAAGCCGAAACAGCACTTGACATGATGGTCGCGCGTTCGCTTGAGCGGTATTCACACGGCTCGCTCCTTGCAGAAAAGCAAGGAATTCAGTGGCTGATCGCAGACTCTGCAATGGAGATCTATCAGTGCAAGTTGATGATTCTTCATGCTGCGTCAAAGATTGATGCAGGCGAGGACTTCCGTCAGGAAGTATCAATGTCGAAGCATTTTGTTGCGAATAGCTTGAACCGAATTATCGATAGAGCTATTCAGGTTCACGGAGCGCTCGGTTATTCAACCGACACTCCGTTGGCAGGCATGATGCAGAATGCACGTTGGGCGCGATTTGCTGACGGTGCAGATGAAATTCATCAAATGCGTATCGCTGAAATCACTATTAAGTCATACACAGATACGGGTAGCACTCGCGGTGCTACCGGCAACTTGCCGCTCTAGTTTGCGGCATCAATAGCGATCTGTTTGGCCCATCGGTAGTCGGCCTTGCCGGCTGGTGATCTGACGACTGTTTCTACAAACACAAACTGTTTCGGCAGCTTGAACCGAGCGATGTACTTCTGAGCCACCTCGAGAAGTGAAGCCTCGGTGGTGCTTGCACCGGCTTTGAGGCGCACAACTGCAACAACTTCATTTCCCCATCGCTCGCTAGGTCGTCCTGTGACGACACAGTCATACACATCGGGGTGTGCTTTGACTGCAGCTTCTACTTCTTCTGCGAAAATCTTTTCTCCGCCGGAGTTGATGGTGACAGAGTCGCGTCCGTGTACTTCAATCATCATCTCAGCCGTCAAGCGTGCTCTGTCGCCAGGCACCACATACCGAACCCCATCGACGATGGGGTATGTCTTTTTTGTTTTTACTTCGTCGTTGAGATAGCCAAGAGCAAGTCGGCCGCTCTTTGCAAGCCAACCAAGACCTTCGTGTCCTGCCTGCAACTCACTGGTGAGGTCTTCGGACAAAATGTGATTCTGCGGCGCCATGGGAAAGCTGCCAGTTGTGGAACTATCTCCGCTTGCAACTTGAGACAATTGCCCGCCAGCTTCAGACGATCCGAGTCCATCGACCAACATCACCGAAGGCAAATACTGATGGAATTCAACCTTGAGGTGAGCAGACAATGGCGCCCCGCCGGACAAAATGGAAAGAAGCGATGACAAGTCGCGTGTCGAAGTAGCTAGGCCGTCAAGTAGCGGTCGAGCAAAGGCGTCTCCGACAATCAGCAGGAAGTTGGCTTTCTCTTTTTCGATGAGCCCCCAGATGTCGTCAGCGTCGAGTCGATCTGGTTGCGATTGAACGATGATGGTGCCACCGGCAAGCCATGTGCGCATCGCAATCCAATGACCTGCTCCGTGCATGAACGGTGGGCTAGGGAGTGCACGAAAGTTTCCCGCTGCTTCTGTAACGAACTCCTCGACGGTGCGCGAGGTCTTCGAGCCTCCAAAGCATTCAACGACAGCATCGGCATTACGCCATAAGACGCCTTTCGGCATACCCGTTGTGCCTCCTGTGTACAGGATGTAGAGATCATCGCCGTGGTACCCACCTGAGGGTTTGTCAGTAGACGAGCGACTGAGGGCCTCTTCGTACCAAACTGCTCCGTCCATCAATGGATTATCTGATGCGTCGGGTACCTGCAATATGACGCGCAGGTTCGGCAGTTCAGCGCGGATTTCCGCGAGTAATGGTGCAAAGCGGGAATGAATGACACACGCCGCAGCATTTGAGTCTTGTAACAAGTACTGCAACTCTTCAGCCACATAGCGGTAGTTGACATTGAATGGTGCAACACGAGCCTTAAAGGCACCGAGCATTGTCTCGAGGTATTCGTTGCCATTGTGCAAATAAATTGCAACATGATCTTGTCCAGATTCCCAGCCGTTTAACTTTTCTCGTACGGTCTTGCATCCGAGGCCTTGTGAGCCAAAGTAGTTGGCTAATTGACGTGTACGTGTCGTTACGTCTGACCATGTGAGGCGCTTGTCGCGAAAGATGATGCATTCATCATCTGGCCGGGTGGCGGCGATTGCTTCATGAATTTCTGCGATGCCGATGATGGCTGGTGGGAATTGCGACATTGTTGAACGATAACCTCATGACACAAGGAGGGACTATGTCGAACGAATCCCACTCACCAATATTTGGAGTCTTCATTCCGCAGGGATGGAAAATGGAACTTGCTGGCATCTCAGGTGCTGCCGAGCAATGGAAGACGGCTGTCGACATTGCTGTACTTGCTGAGAATCTTGGTTACGACTCAATTTGGGTGTACGACCATTTCCATAACGTGCCGAAACCAGCGCAAGAAGCCGTGTTTGAATGTTGGACAACTATCGCAGCCATTAGTCAACTGACATCGCGAATTCGTCTCGGACAGATGGTGGGATGCAACAGCTATCGCAATCCTGGGTTACTGGCGAAAATCACTTCGACAGTTGATGTGATCTCTGGTGGACGTCTTGATTGGGGAATTGGTGCAGGCTGGTACGAAAGCGAATACAAGGGCTATGGCTATGAGTTTGCAAAACCATCAGACCGTATTGGGATGTTGCGTGAGACCGTTGAAATCGTCAAGTCAATGTGGACTCAAGAAGAAACCACATACGACGGCAAGTACTACAAAATGCAACGAGCAAACTGTGATCCGAAGCCCTTGCAAAAGCCGAACCCACCAGTGTGGATTGGCGGCGGTGGTGAGCAACTCACCTTGCGAGTGGTTGCTGAACATGCCGATGTTGCAAACTTCGGAAGCTCAGTTGATGAGTTCATTAAGAAGCGCGCCATTTTGCAAAAGCATTGCACCGTTGTTGGTCGCGATGAAGATTCAATCCGTAAAACAATCTCGAGTGAAGTGTTTATTCGCGAGACTGAAGAAGAGATAATACAAGCAGGCAGTTTGAATGTGTGGGGCAAAGATGCAGCCGAATGGCGCAATGAAGCTCTTGTAGGAACCCCTGACCAGGTCAGTGAAAAGATTCAGCGTTATCTCGATGCAGGTTGCACAGGGTTTATCCCATGGTGCTCTGACTATCCGTCGACAGAGACGCTTGAGCTCTTTGCTAAGAAGGTCATACCCAACTTTCGTTGAGATGATCTCTCATTAGAAGAAGTATTGAAAGATAACTTCTGCGATGCATGAGGGCTTTGCAGCGCCTTTGCATTCAAATGTGGTCTCGAGAGTGACGCGTGCGCCACCTGGCGTGTCATCCACTGCGAGCACCTTGATGCCGGCGCGCAATTCGGCGCCAACCGGAACAGGCGATACGAAGCGAACTTTGTTAGCGCCGTAGTTGACTCCCATGGAAATTCCGCCAACAGAGAAAATCTGAGGGAGAAATACTGGACCAAGCGAGAGTGTGAGGTATCCATGGGCAATGGGGCCTCCGAAAGGGCCAGCCTTTGCCTTCTCAACATCGATATGAATCCACTGGAAATCGCCAGTTGCTTCTGCAAATTGGTTGACTCGCTCTTGCGAGATGGTCATGTACTCGGAATAACCGAGATGTTCGCCAATAAGTCCCTTGAGGGCGTCGATTGATTCAATATGTCGTGGTGCCATGGTCAAAGTGTTGCACACCTGAGCGCATCGGGTTTAACGCAGCCACGTACGGGCGTATGAACGACTCATGGGGTGCAGCAAGAGCACAACGAGGGCAGCTTCGAACATGAAACCGATGAGATCACCGCCCGTGATGCGATCAACAAGAGATATGGAGTAGCCGAGATTCTGCTGGTGGATTGAAATGATGAGTCGGGCTAAAAAAGGGCTAAACGACGCAGCAATGCCGAGGTACCAGCCAAGCAATTTGCCATTAGCCATGAGAAAGCCACTACCGAAGAAGCAGAGACACGACACAAGTCCAAGTAGTCCGGTCACGGGGCTGATGACGCGCAAGAATCCAAACTCATTTGATTTGTCGAGAAAGCCCAGCGTGGCAAAGACGCCGTCGAGGTACAGCAGCCATGTAGCAATCCCGAGAGTCTGGGGATGCATTCTGTCAAACCACTTGCGTTTATCTATGTCTGAAAAAGCATTATTAAACACGCACACAGTGTGTCATGCGTGGAACCGAAACTAGGTAATGCCTGTCAAGGGAGGGTGTAAAAATCTGCTACTAATACTTACATGCTTGATTTTTTAACGACTTTCGCCCAGACCCAGCCACATAAGCCTGCGGTGATCGACCATCGGCCAGGTCAAGAGCCTCTTGTCATTACGTGGTCCGAGTTAAATGACAGAGCAAACCGTCTAGCCCATGTGCTTATCGCGCTTGGGGTTCGTGCACCAGATTCGAAGGTGGTGTGGTGTGGTCAAAACTCAATCGGCATTGTGGTCATGATGAATGCTGCGCGCAAGCTTGGGGTCACGGCAGTTCCTCTCAACTACCGACTGTCAGACGACGAGACTGCATACGTGACAGACCATAGCGATGCTTCGGTTGTGTATGTTGACGCTGAATTTGCCTCCACTTTTGAGCGGGTTCGCGCGAACATTCCTAAGGTTGAGACTGTTCTTGTTTTTGATGGGCCAGCACTCAACGGAATGGAATCGGCTGATGAATTGATGGCAGAAGCATCAGCTGCAGAGCCAGATATCCCCGAAGGTCAAGAGCCCGGCGCAACGATGATCTACACATCTGGAACCACGGGCAAACCAAAAGGTGCCTATCGACGTGCGTCTGCTGGACGCGAGCAGGGCGCCGCGCTGCTCGTTCATATTGGATATTCACCTGACGATATCTATTTAACGACGGGGCCTTTGTACCACAGTGGACCAGGAGGATTTTTGGCAACAGGTTTGGCTATGGGTCAGACAGTCCTTGTGCAGCGAAAGTTCGACCCAGAGGATTGGCTGCGACTGGTTGATACGTACAAGGTGACATCGACCTTTTCTGCCCCGACACCAATCCGTATGGTGTGCAACCTTCCTGAAGACGTAAAAAAGAAATACGACGTGTCGTCCATGCGGCGAATGATCGCCAATGCGGCACCGTGGAGTTTCACTTTAAAGCAGATGTATCTCCAGTATTTTCCGGCCATTTCGTTATTCGAGGTGTATGGCAGTACAGAGTTGGGGGTCAACTGTGTTTTGAAGCCTGAAGACCAATTGCGCAAACCCGGTTCGTGCGGACAACCATCTCCGATGGTTGAAATCAAATTATTCGACGATGATGGAAACGAGGTACTTGGCACGGGACCAACCAATACGGGAGAGTTGTTCGTGAAAAGTCCGTCCGTCTTTAATGACTATTACAAGCAACACGATAAGTTTCTGGCCGATCAAAAGCAGGGGTATCAGACCGTGGGGGACATCGCATATCGCGATGATGAGGGCTTTTATTACATCTGCGATCGAAAAAAGGACATGGTGATTTCTGGAGGGATGAACGTGTATCCAGCCGAAATCGAAGGAGTCTTAGAAAACCATCCGGATATTTACGAAGCTGCAGTCTTTGGTATTCCTAGCGAGGAATGGGGTGAATTGGTCCACGCTGTTGTTGTGAAACGACCTGGAGCGACTCTGAGTGAGGCAGATGTGTCGGCACATGCCCGCACGCACTTGGCTAGCTACAAGGTTCCACGATCAATGTCATGGATGGATGAACTTCCGAAGACTGGTTCGGGAAAAATTTTGAAACGTGAGTTGCGTGCGCCATTTTGGGAAGGGCGCGACTCAAAAGTTTGAGCAAGTTCAGATTTTTTCACGCAGAGAGCATTTTGTTACTACTCTGTAAGAGTGCGTAGCGGATTTGTAACCTTTGTTGGTCGACCCAACGTGGGCAAGTCGACGCTCGTGAACGCAATGTGTGGGGTCAAGATCTCCATTGTTTCGAATAAGCCCCAAACCACTCGCACACGAATTCGTGGTATTCATCACAGCCCTGATTCGCAAGTCGTTTTTGTCGACACTCCCGGTATTCATAAGCCAGTTACCTTGCTTGGTGAAAAAGTAAACGCAACCGCGCTAGAGAGCGCGAAGGATGTTGATGTCGTGTGTCTTTTAGTTGATGCCACGAAGCCTTTCGGCCGTGGTGATCAGTGGGTAGCGGATCATATTGATATTGCAAAAGCATTTGTAATCGTCAATAAGACTGACAAAGCAACGAGAGAACAAGTCATTGCGCAGTTACATGCCGTGTCGTCTTTAGGTGCTGCTGAATATTTTCCGGTGTCAGCGCGTACGGGCGAGGGAGTCCCAGAACTTCTTGCAGCGCTCAAGGCACTGATGCCTGAAGGGCCTGCCTACTACCCAGAAGACATGGTCACAGATACTGAAGATGCACAATGGATTGCAGAGTTGGTTCGTGAACAATTGTTAGCTGTGTTGAAAGATGAGTTGCCGTATTCTGTTGCCACGGTGGTCACAGAATGGGAATGGCCACGCGTGCGGTGCGAGATTTACGTTGAGCGCGAGAGCCAAAAGGGCATGGTAATTGGCAAGGGCGGGGAATTGCTGAAACAAGTAGGTATCGCCGTTCGTGCTCAAATGCCAGAGGGTGCATTTATTGAGCTTCATGTGGTTGTCGACAAGGACTGGCAACAGCACGCTGATCGACTGGAAAGATTCGGCTACTAGTTAGTTTTATTGGGCAGCGGTGATGTCGCGCAGGAACTGTTCAATTTCTGCCCGATCACGAGTGCGCGTCATTGGCGGCAAGGCAGCAATGAGGGTTCTCCAGTAACCGGCGGTTGCTAAGCGACGGTCGAGAACAGCAACGACTCCTTTGTCTTCTGCGGTGCGGATGAGGCGACCAGCAGCCTGTGCCAGAGACGTAGCTGCGATCGGCAGGTCGATCTGACCGAACGAGGTATCTCGACCAACAGCTTCGCGACGTGCTTCAAGTAGCGGGTCATCAGGGCGCGGAAACGGCAACTTGTCGAGGACGACTAGTGACAAGGTTCGGCCAGGAAGGTCGATGCCTTGAAAAAATGCCTGCGAGGCAAAGATGCAGGAACTCTCGTCGGCCATGAACATTTCAATGAGTTTCTGTCGCGGATAATCGGCGGGACTAAGAATGGGCACACTGAGACGTTCTCTCATGGCTGCAGTTGCAGCGTGCAGTGCCTTGTTGCTTGTGAAGAGTGCCAAGGTACGACCACCGGCTGCGGTAATAAGCGCTTCAAGTTCGTCGTGGACGAATTCGGTGAAGTTTGGAGCATTGCGATCAGGAAAAGTGGGCGAGCAATAGAGACGTGAGTTGCGTTCGTAGTCAAACGGGCTCTCAACGGAAAGAATTTCAGTGCCCTCAAGAGGCAGACCGACCCTTTCAGGAAGTGAAGCAGGAATGGTCGCACTGGTAAGTACGGCTGCAACATTTCCCCACACGGAACCGGCCATCACTTCGCCCACGTGTAGAGGACTGATGCGTAATTGTGGACGATCTGGTGAACCTTCTACGTATGCGACATAACCCTGAATTGTGCCGAGCGCGAGGTCGAGAGCTTCTGCGAGTCGTGTGGCTTGAGTTTGGGCCCTATAACTCTTTTGTTGAGTTGATTCGTTATCTGTCGTGATGCCACGCAACGCTCCAAGAATTGAGTTGATTTCGATGCGTGCTAACGCAAGTGGTTCAGTCACTGATGTTGGCATTGGATTAGAAAGTCGCAATCCGGACATGGGAGTCAGTGCCTGCGTGAGACGTACTCCCTGAGATTCGAGCACACTAGTAACTGTGGGGTCTGCAATGACCTTGCGCACGGCAGATGCAAGAGAGGTGAAGCGACCCGAACCGAGTTGCACGCCAACTGTGTCGCTCATGACAGATTCCAATTGGTGAGCCTCATCAAAGATGACTACTTCGTGTTCGGGAAGGAGTGAACCGCCACTAGCAATGTGCAGCCCGTAGATGTGAAGGTTGACAACGATTACATCTGCGGCTGCTGCTGCATCGCGGGCCTTCTCGGCAAAGCAATCATTACCCACTGGGCATTTTTGCTTTCCTGGACACTCGTCACTACTTACTGAGACCGCAATGCGGGCTCGCTCACTTGGAACCCTTGGTAATTCTTCAAAGTCGCCAGTGCGAGTTTTGCCGGCCCACTTGACGATCGTTTCGATTTCGCGCTTGATAGGACCAGACACTTCTTCGAACTCCAACTGTCCTGCGGTTTCACTGAGTTCGTTGATGCGTTGTCGACAGACATAGTTGTTACGACCCTTGATGACAGCCCAGGAAAAATCCATACCAAGATGCTTTGACAGCAGCGGAAGGTCATTGCGATTCAATTGATCTTGTAGTGCTTTTGTTGCAGTGGCAACGACAGTCTTTTTCCCGTTGAGAAGAGCAGGTACGAGATATCCGAGTGATTTACCGGTTCCAGTTCCGGCTTGCACAATGATTGAGCGGCCTGCGGCGAGAGTTTCGGCGATGGCATATGCCATGTCAATTTGCCCTTGACGCTCTTCTGCTCCTTCGAACGACGAAGTGACAATGCGCAGGGCTTCAATGGATGCGGTGCCAGCAAGAGAGCGACTCATGAGGTGACGCCATTGGCGTATGCCGCAAGAGCAAGATCAAGTTCAGCGGCATCGAAATCGGGCCATGTACGTTCCGTAAAAAACACCTGACTCCCGGTGATTTGCCACAACATAAAATTTGAAATTCGAGACTCCCCAGAGGTACGCACCAAAAGATCTACGGCTGGCATGGAATTGTCGTACAAGTTCTGCGTAATGCTTTCTGCCGTAACAGAGCCATCAGCCATAGCGCGTTGTGAGGCTCGAACTAATTCGGCTCGGCTTCCGTAATCAAAAGCCACCGTGACGACAAGACCTGTGTTGTGTTCAGTATCTGCAATTGCTTTGCGAATGGCTTTTTGAACATAGACGGGTGTTCGAGCGCCCGTTTCGCCAAAGGGGCGCCCAATCCAACGGGTGCGCGCATTGTTTTCATTCATTTCATTGATGCGACCGAATAGCTTGCGGTGGAGAGACAAAATATGGCGTACCTCGGTGCGAGGACGCACCCAGTTTTCCGTGGAGAAACCGAACACCGTGAGCCATCCGACAGACCGATGTGCACATGCCCGAACTACGCCGGCAAGAGCTTCCTCTCCGGCGGTATGGCCGTCTGTGCGCGGCAGTCCTTTACGGCTGGCCCAACGGCCATTGCCATCCATAATGCAGGCCACGTGGATTGGTAGGGGCGTAGCAGAGACATTCATGGCATCTGCACCCTAGTTTCTCCGTGTGCCACTTTGCCGTGCAACAGGTTGTGAGGCGGGTGCGTGGGAGACTGTTGCGTGCCCCAAAGTGTTTCGCCACCATTCCCCGGACTTGATCATGTGGTCGTTTCGGGAGGCACCCCTGCTCAATGGGCAGAAATGTCTACAGCAGAGTGGACACATCGCTTAGACGCTTTAGCTGCCGGCGTGAAGAGCAGTGGAGCGCATTGGGTCACCTTGTTACCGCATCACGGAAGTGAATTATCTGCAGATGAAGCAGTGAAATTTTCAGATTTACTTCTGCAGACGGGCAAAGTGGCACTGGAAGATGTTGGATACAGCGAGCGGTATGTATGGCATCGCTCTGCAAAGCAAAGCATCATCGTTGACCCGTCTTCCGATGGACATCGTAGGTTTGCATCGGTCGTCGAATCAATGCGACTACAAGGAATTGATCCAGACAGCATTGATGAAGACGCTCTGACTCATGCACTGCTAGCACCTGCTACTCAAGATGCAGATTTGGTGCTCGTTCTAGGGCCTCCTGATCGGATGCCGGAGTCCATGGTCTGGGAATTGGCGTATTGCGAGATTGTATTTATCGATCTCGATTGGTCTGCTTTTACCGCAAATCATTTAGAACTTGCCATTGACGATTTCAATCGGCGTCATCGGCGTTTTGGCGGGCTCGATTCGTGAGCACATATCGTGACAACGCTGTCGTATTGGGTTCCCACAAGTTTGGTGAAGCGGACCGAGTTGTTGTTTTACTGACACAAGAGCACGGCAAGGTTCGTGCTGTAGCAAAGGGCGTTCGTAAAACTAAATCATCAATCGGTGCGCGATTAGAACCGATGAGTCATGTTGATGTGTCTCTCCGATCAGGTAAAGACTTAGATACAGTTTCCGAAGTGCGACTTCTGCACACTCATTCTGCGCTTCGCACTGACTTTGATCGACTTAATCAAGGGCTGTCGATGTTGGAAGCAATCAATAAGTTGACTCCTGATCGAGAGCCTGTGCCGCATTTGTATGAAGTTCTGTCTCGGGCTTTACATGCGCTCAACGAAAGACATTCGCCATTGATGTTGGGTGCCTTTTATTGGCGTCTTTTGACTATTGAAGGCCATGGTCCTCAGATTGACTCATGTGTTCGTTGTGGCGAGACCGGAAATATTGTTTCCTTTGATGTGCTGGAAGGCGGGGGCCATTGCGCCGCGTGTCGATCTGGCGTTCCTATTTCGTCCCTGGCACTCGATATTTTGCGAATGGTGCTCGGCGGTCGGATGAATGAAGCGCTTGCGCTGCCAGAGTCCCCTGCGGTACACGAAGTCAGTCAATTGGCGATGGAAGCAATGGAATCTCATCTTGAACGACGACTACGAAGCCTCGGAGTGTTCGACCGTCACTTGTAGGCTGAGAGGCTATGCCAGCTAAAGATCTCGATCAGATTGTCAATCTGTGTAAGCGCCGCGGATTCGTTTTTCCTAGTGCTGAAATTTATGGAGGTTTTCGCTCGTCGTATGACTACGGCCCATTGGGGTCGTTGATGCTGCGTAACGTCAAAGAAGCGTGGGTTCGCACCATGGTGCAGCAACGCGATGACACTGTTCTTATCGACGCTGCCATCCTTGGCCCGCCACAAATTTTTGAAGCGTCCGGCCACTTAGAGAACTTTTCTGACCCTCTTGTTGATTGCACCGTATGCAAGAGACGTTTCCGTGAGGACCACATAGAGACTCGTGATTGCCCGCAGGGGATGAAGGGGTGTGCCTTTACCGAGTCACGTGCTTTCAACTTGATGTTCAAGACCACTGCTGGCCCTGTTGAAGGTTCTGGTGCAGATGTGTATCTTCGTCCGGAGACTGCACAAGGAATGTTCTTGAATTTCTCGAATGTGCTGCAAACGAGTCGTAAGCGTCCGCCGTTTGGTATTGCACAAGTAGGAAAGAGTTTCCGTAACGAAATTACGCCAGGAAACTTCATCTTCCGTACTCGCGAGTTTGAACAAATGGAAATGGAATTCTTCGTTCCGCCAGCTGACGGTCCGAAGTGGTACGAGTATTGGTGCAAGGCACGTCTTGAGTGGTACATAGAACTGGGCATTCCTGCAGAGATGTTGCGCATTCGTGCACATGATGCTGATGAGTTGTCTCACTATTCGGCCGGCACCAGTGATGTTGAATTTTTATTCCCATGGGGGTGGGGGGAATTGGAAGGAATCGCACAACGTACTGACTTCGATCTCACTCAACATTCCAATGCTTCAGGGCAGAAGCTCGACTTCTTTGATCAGGCCACGAATGAACGGTATATCCCGTACGTTGTTGAGCCAGCTGCAGGTGCGAACCGCACAATGGCTGCGTTCCTTTTGGCTGCATATGACGAAGATATTGTCAACGACGAACCTCGCACAGTTCTCCGGCTACACCCGCGCCTTGCCCCATACAAGGTGGCAGTCTTGCCTTTGTCAAAGAAAGATACGTTGACCCCGCTTGCTCGTGAGATTTACGGGACTTTGGCTCAGCGATATATGTGTGATTACGACGAAACCCAAGCAATTGGGCGTCGCTATCGCCGCCAAGACGAAATCGGTACGCCGCTGTGTGTCACGGTTGATTTTGATTCTTTAGAAGACAACGCTGTAACAATTCGCCATCGTGACTCAACTGAACAAGTGCGAGTGCCGATCTCGAGCCTGCTTTCCGAGGTCACGTCGATTCTCGGCTTTTAGGCTTACGACGGTGACGTGTAATATCGTCACATCAGATTGGCGTAGCGCCAGAAAGAATGGTTCATCATGAGCACAGTCGCATTGCTAGCAAAACTTCCCGCTGCTGAGGGTAAAGGTGCCGAACTCGCTGAAGCCTTTAAGGTCGCGTTTGATCATGTCAACAAAGAAGCCGGCACACGTATGTACGTGCTTCATGCTGATGCCACTAACGCAGACATTTTGTGGATCTATGAGATTTATGAAAACCAAGATGCAATGAACGCCCACATGACTGCTGATTGGTTTGGTCCTTTCGGTAAGTCTCTTGCGCCATTCATGGGTGGACGACCAGAGATGTTCTTTCTCACGCCTCTTGGCGGCAAGGGCCTCTAACCCGTCTCGCACGAGTGCAGAACTAACATGACGCGCACGTACCTTGACGACATCGTCGCGTGGCATCGCCAGCGCTCACAGAACGACTCACGTTCGTTAGACGAATTGCTTGCAGAAGCGAAAAGTTGCGTACCCACGCGTGGTTTCGCATCGAGTATTCGTGCAACACCACATTTAGCTGTGATTGCCGAAATTAAGCGGAGGTCTCCGTCAAAGGGCGACTTGAATGCCAGTCTTAATCCGGCCGAATTGGCTCTGCAGTATCAGCGAGGTGGAGCATCATGCCTGTCGGTATTAACAGACAATAATCATTTCGGTGGTTCTGTGTCGGATCTGCAGTTGGCACGTGCTGCATGCAGTGTTCCGGTCATTCGGAAAGACTTCACGGTTGATGCACGAGATATTTGTGATGCTCGAATCATGGGAGCTGATTGTGTGTTGTTGATCGCTGCTGTGATTACGCCTGTGGAGTTGTCTTCGTTTCTGGAATTGTGCCGTGAAGTTGACATTGATGCACTGGTCGAAGTGCACGACGAAGCCGAGCTTGATGTTGCCATGCGTGCTGGCGCAACCATGGTCGGCGTCAATCAGCGCGACCTTGTCACTTTTGCAGTAGATCAAGCTCGTGCTGTGCGTATGGCTCCACTTATTCCAAATAATGTGATCAAGGTGGCTGAATCTGGGGTGCGTGGCCGCGACGATGCTATTGCCCTTCGGGCCGCTGGTTATGACGCGATTCTGGTTGGGGAGCATTTGGTGACGTCGCCGAATCCCGAAGCAGCACTGTCAGATCTTTGTGTTGACAATGAGGCTCACTAGCTCGTTGTAGCAGGACTACCGTTAGGTCATGTTCGTAAAAATCTGTGGCATCACAAATGAAGACGATGCTCTTCTGGCTGTTGCTTTAGGAGCTGATGCGATTGGCTTTATCTTTGCGCCATCGGTTCGTCAAGTTGCAGTTCAGAAGGTCTATGACATCACAAGGCGTATTCCGCCTGAAATTTTGACTGTAGGGGTGTTTCGCGATGAGCACCCGAGTCGTGTCATTGAACTAGTGCAATCAAGCGGCGTTAATGCGGCTCAATTACACGGGCATGAGAGCCCGGCTGATGTAGCTGCAGTCTCACTACATGTTCGTACCGTTATCAAGGCAGTGTCCGCCGGAACAGTAGATGCAACTCGCGCAGATGAATTTGGAACAAAGATGATTTTGGTTGATGCGCCTGAGCCAGGTTCGGGGGCGGTCTTTGACTGGAAGATGGCTGCAGAGTTGCCAGAGGGGCTTCACATCATCCTTGCGGGGGGACTAACCCCTGAGAACGTAGCAAACGGAATATCCATCGTTCGGCCGTGGGGAGTCGACGTCAGTAGCGGCGTGGAGTCAAGCCATGGAAGTAAAGACCCCATCCTGATGAAGCGGTTTATTGAAAATGCCAAGTCGGCCGCACCTGCGGAATACGACGGTGGTGAGTTTGTGCCGTATGACTGGCGTGACGAATGACATGTCGCACCAATTGGTGATGTGATTTCGACTATCGCGTGGTGGAATAGGAAGATGTCGATTTTACAGACCCCAGGTTCCGACGGACGCTTTGGTGAGTTCGGGGGCCGCTATGTCCCTGAGACCTTGGTTCCAGCATGTCAAGAGTTGGAAGCAGCGTTTGCAGATGCATGGAATGATCCGTTGTTCCGCGCCGATCTTGATCAGTTGCTGCGTGAATACGCGGGCCGTCCGAGCATGATTACCGAGTGCCATAACCTCAGCGAACAATTAGGTATTCGACTCTTCTTGAAGCGCGAAGATCTGAATCACACCGGCTCACACAAAATTAATAACGTTCTCGGTCAAGTGTTGTTGGCCAAGCGCATGGGTAAGAAGCGAATTGTCGCCGAGACTGGGGCTGGTCAGCACGGTGTTGCATCAGCTACGGCTGCAGCCCTATTGGGGCTTGAGTGCAAGGTGTACATGGGCGAAGTCGACATTGCTCGCCAAGAGTTGAATGTTTTCCGTATGCGCTTGTTGGGGTCTGAAGTTGAGGCTGTGACATCAGGAAGCAGAACCTTGAAAGATGCTGTTAATGAAGCCATGCGTGATTGGGTGGCTTCCGTAGAGACCACCCACTATTGCCTCGGTTCTGTCATGGGTCCTCATCCGTATCCGTTCATGGTTCGACAGTTTCACCGTGTAATTGGTGACGAAGCTTTCGTTCAAATGAATGATGCGACCGGCACATCTCCAGATTTCGTGGTGGCATGTGTAGGTGGAGGATCGAATGCAATGGGTATCTTCTCAGGCTTCATTGACACCCCTGCACGATTGATTGGCGTGGAACCTGCTGGCGGTGCAGCGGTGTCTCGCGGTCAACCAGGTGTTGTCCATGGAATGAAGAGCTTCTTGATGCAAGACGAATACGGTCAAGTTGCCGAGGCTCACAGCATCTCGGCTGGACTCGATTACCCCGGTGTCGGACCTGAACATTCGTATCTTGCGTCTATTGGACGTGCAGAGTATCCGACCGTTACAGATGACGAAGTGATCGCAGGTTTTCAATTGATGTCACGATCAGAAGGAATTATTCCGGCTCTTGAATGTGCTCATGCGATGGCGTGGATCAGTCGCGAAGCGAAGAACATGCAAGGAAAGACTGTTCTAATGAACCTGTCCGGCCGTGGCGACAAGGATGTCGGCCAAATGATGTCAATCCTGAAAGACCTCACGTGACGGGTCGGCTTGAAGCCACTTTGCGTACTCGAATCGATGGTGGCGGCAAGTGTCTTGTTCCGTACATCACAGGTGGATATCCGGGTTGGGCTGATTCTGTGCGTGCGTGTGCAGCCAATGGCGCTGATGCCATCGAGATTGGAATCCCGTTTTCTGATCCGGTAATGGATGGACCGGTTATTCAAAAAGCTTCACAAATTGCATTAGAAGCAGGCGCCACGCCTGTCTCAATTTTTCAGGAGATTCGTACTCTGGATGTTGGTATTCCGTTGGCCGTGATGTGTTACTACAACACAGTGTTTCACGCAGGACATGAACGTTTCGCTAGTGACCTTGTCGCAGCTGGAGTATCTGCGGCCATTGTGCCCGACTTGCCTCTTGAAGAAGCAGGGGATTGGTGCACAGCAGCAGACGCAGCAGGTATTGAAACTGTGATGCTTGCAGCACCGACAGCACCTGATAATCGACTTCCCCGTGTTGCAGAGCGTGCGCGAGGTTTCGTGTATTCCGTAGGTCTACTTGGGGTCACAGGTGAACGCGCAGAGCTTGCTCTTACTGCAACTATTCTTGCTGCGCGAGTGAAGAAGATTACGAACAAGCCTGTGCTCATTGGTGTTGGTGTTTCAAATGCGTTGCAAGCCGTGGAAGCCAGTCGAGTCGCCGATGGAGTAATCATGGGCGCATCAGTTGTTAACCGGATGATGGATGGTGGTTCGGAAGCAGTTGGTCTGTTCGTAGCAGAAGTTCGGGCTGCTCTCGACGGTGCCACATGGTAAACATCTTCGGCGAAGGAATCTGTGAGCTGTGTCAAGCAGCCAAGATGTCTGAGTGGTTCTATGAAGATGAAGAATGCTGGATTGCTGAATGCGAAAGTTGCTCAGTGCCAATGGTGGTGTGGCGCGAGCACAATGCTTTCCCTGACGAAGACATAAAGTCCCGACTTCACGAGCGATTATCAGTAGTCGTTGCAGAATTCTTCACGTTTGAGATGAGAATCGATGATGACATGCGGACTATCCCTGACCATTACCACGCACATGCCCGGCCGAAAAAGGGATTCTTTGGCCATGGAATGCGTAAACCTCTGCAGTGAAAGAACTACCGTTACAGCATGCTGACTGACGGTTCCAAAGCACCAAAGATTGAGTTGCTCGATCAAAATGGCAAGAAGTTTTCACTTGCTTCGTTAGGCAAGAAGAAGGTTCTTGTCTACTTCTACCCGAAAGCTGATACGCCGGGCTGCACGGCTCAATCATGCGGTTTACGCGACATCAAAGATGACATCGGTCGCACCCTGATTGTCGGAATTAGCCCAGACAAGCCAGAGAAACAGAAGAAGTTTGACGACAAATACGAATTGGGTTTCGCTCTGCTTGCAGATACGGAACATACAGTCGCGGAAGCCTTTGATGTGTGGAAAGAGAAGTCGATGTACGGAAAGAAGTACATGGGCATTGTTCGCTCTGCCTTTCTTATTCAAGACGGAGTGGTTCTTAATGCGTGGTACAAAATTTCTCCGGCTGATACCCCAGCCAATCTTTTGAAGGCACTGAAGAAGTGAGTGCGTTTCCTCTACCGATTGATGTGTTGCCACATCGTCCACCGTTTCTTTTTATTGATCGCGTGACGTTACTTGAAGTTGGCGTGTCGGCAGTTGGGCATTGGAAACTCACAGGTGACGAATGGTTTTTTCCAGGCCATTTCCCCGGGCGTCCTACCTTGCCGGGTGTCCTGATGTGTGAGGCAATCGCGCAGTTAGGTGCGTACGCGTTACTGACCGACCCATTGCATCAGTCAAAGCTTCCTCTTTTTGGTGGACTTGATGGCGCTCGCTTTCGTCGCCAAGTGGTCCCAGGAGATGAACTTGAATTGCAAGCAAATCTTGGTCATATCAGCGCCCGCGGTGGCAAAGGGTCTGGTCGTGCTTTACTCAACGGAAAGGTCGCGTGCGAATGCGACTTGATGTTCGTTCTCGTCGATCGGTAAATGCATGAGGCAGGTGTCTGTCGCTCCGGGACCGCTGCAGGTGGGCGAGTATGTTGTGCGCAAGTACGAACTGTCAGATGCTCAGGCTTTAGTTGATGCAGTGACCGAAAGTCACGAACACTTAGAGCCGTGGATGCCCTGGATCAAGTTCGAGCCTCAGTCGGTCGTTCAACGTGAAGTATTAATAAGCACGTGGAGCGAAGCATGGGACGACCGAACAGAATTCGTGATGGGAATCTTTCTTGGGGACCGCGTGATAGGTGGAACGGGGCTTCATTTCCGCGGGGATATAAAAACGGTAGAAATCGGTTATTGGTTACACGTTGATTTCCTCGGCAGGGGAATCGCGTCTCAGGTTGCCGGTGCGTTGACGGAACTCGCTTTCGCTACGTGGCTAGAAATTGACACGGTAGAAATCCATCATTCCGAATCAAATATTGCCTCGGGAAAAGTTCCTCTCCGCTTAGGTTTCAAGCACGTAAGAACATTTCGGAATCAAATACCTGAAGCTCCGGGTGAGAATGGTGTTGGTTACCACTGGGCAATGAAACGAGAAATGTAACTACTCGGGCGGGCCGATGACAACGGAACCGTTGTGACCGCCGAAACCAAAGTTGTTTGAGATGGCTGGCCCAGGAATCCATGGCCGTGCTGCTCCCATAACTAAGTCAATTGTCATTGTCGGATCAAGTTCTGTGGTGCCTGCTGTCGGCGGAATCAACTTGTGTTGCATGGAGAGCACGACTTGTGCAGCCTCAAGAGCACCAGCAGCTCCGAGAGCGTGGCCAGTGACGCCTTTGCCGCTTGTGACAGCAACACCACGTGCGCCAAAGACATGAGTCATTGCTGCGGCTTCAGCAGAGTCATTCAATGGTGTCGACGTTCCGTGTGCATTAACCAATTTCACATCACTTGCTGAGATACCTGCATCGTCAAGAGCAAGATTCATACATGCAATTGCGCCAGTTCCGCCAGGAGCGGGAGCTGTGATGTGATGTGCGTCTGCGTTGCTGGCAGAGCCAAGGATTTCGCCAAGAATTGTGGCGCCACGAGCGACAGCAAGGTCATAGCGCTCGAGAATGAATACTGCTGCGCCTTCGCCCATCACGAAACCATCTCGGGTTGTGTCGAATGGTTTTGACGAGCCTGTAGAAGACAGGGCGGTCATGTTTCCGAAACCTGCAAGAGAAGTAAGAGTGGCAGCGCATTCTGAGCCGCCGGTAGCAACTGCGTCACAACGACCCCATGCAATTAGTCGCGCTGCGTACCCAATTGCGTGTGTTCCGGCTGCACATGCTGTGCAGATTGTTTCATTTGGACCTTGCAGTCCGTACTTCATTGAAATAGCTGCGCCCGAGGCATTGGCCATCATCATGGGCACAAGGAACGGCGATACACGACGATCGCCTTTTTCTAGGCGAATAGTGACTTGTTCTTCCAATGTGTGAAGCCCACCGATGCCAGTGGCAAAGATGGTTCCAAAACGAGCAGGGTCCACTTTGATGTCACCGGCTTGGGCAAATGCTTCAGAAGCAGCAGCTAGCGCCAATTGTTCTACGCGGTCTGCACGTCGTGCGTCCTTCGGAGAGTCGAAGTACGGCTGAGGATCCCAATCGGTAATTTCAAGCGATCGAGTGTTTGTAATTCCGGGCCCCATAAGGCCGTTCCAATACGCGTCTTTTCCGATACCGCACGGAGCAACGACTCCGAGACCGGTAATTGCAACGCGATGTCCGACACCATTCATGGCTGGAAAGATTTTGGTTACAGCTTGCCGACGATGACGTCGAACGCTTGACCAACAGTTTTTACTTCTGCGAGGTCTTCTTCTGGCACTTCAATGCCGAATTCTTCTTCAAGTGCCATTACCAACTCGACAACGTCGAGCGAATCTGCATCGAGGTCTTCTGCGAAGTTAGCGGTGGGGACGACTTGAGCTGCGTCTACTGAGAGTGTCTCTACTGCGCACTTGACGAAGCGGCTAAATAGTTCTTGATCCATGGGGTGTTCTCCTTGTTAGGTCACCTAGTTTCGCACAGCGGGCACTTCGATTCATCCTTTTAGGAAAGTGAGGCGACTTGGGCGTTTAGTGACCCATGCCGAGACCACCATCAACAGGCAGGATTGCCCCGGTGATGTAGGCCGCGTCTGGTCCAGCAAGAAACACAACGGCTCCCGCGATTTCATCCGCCGACGCCATTCGGGCGAGAGGTACTGAGCTCGTGATTTGGTCAAGTTTGTCCTGGCCGAGACTTGCTGTCATGTCTGTTTCAACTGGGCCAGGAGCGACAACATTCACAGTAATGCTGCGAGAACCGAGTTCTCTTGCGAGCGAACGAGCGAACCCGACGAGCCCTGCTTTAGATGCTGCATAGTTTGCTTGACCCGCTGATCCGAACATGCCCACAACGGATGACATCAGAATGATGCGGCCTTTTCTAGCGCGTAACATGCCTTGAGTTGCACGCTTGACGACCCGGAAAGTTCCTGTGAGGTTTGCGTCAATCACACTTGCAAAATCTTTTTCACTCATTCGCAACAACAGAGTGTCTTTCGTGACTCCGGCATTTGAAACAAGAATTTCCACTGGCCCAAAGTGCTCTTCTATAGCAGTGAATGCAGCGTCTACCTGAGCAGTGTCTGTGATGTCGCATTTGACTCCAAAAAATTGCGACGGTGGAGGAGTCGTGTTGTAGGTAATAGCAACTTTGTCTCCCAATGCTGCAAAGCGTTCGGCACAAGCAAGTCCGATGCCTCGTGAGCCGCCAGTAACTAAGACAACTCTGCTCATTGTGCGCCCCATCTGACGACGGCGCTGGCAGCAGTCATTCCTGCACCGAAACCAACCATGAGAACCAGGTCGCCATCTTTGGCTTTGACCTGTCCAAAGTCACCAAACAACGCAAGGGGGATAGAAGCAGATGAAGTATTTCCTGTTTCGTGAACCACGACCGCCACCTTCTCCATCGGCACTCCCAATTTCTCGCACGCTGAAGTGATGATGCGAATGTTTGCTTGATGGGGTACAACAACATTCAGTTGGTCGACAGTAATACCTGCAGCTGTCATCGACTTTTGTGCGCTATCAACCATGATGCGTACGGCACGTCGAAACACCTCTTTGCCATCCATATGGACAAAGCCGCCGACTTCGCTATACAGAATTTCCTCGGCACTGCCGTCTGCATCAAGGTCCCAACCGAGTAATTGGCCATGTCCGGTTGTGCGTTCAAGAATTGCAGCACCTGATCCGTCTGCAAACAAAATGGCTGTGTTGCGATCTGTCCAATCGACAATTCGCGACAAGCTGTCAGTTCCGATAACAAGAACGCGCTGAGAACCCATTGCAATCAAACCGTGGGCGGTAATCATGCCGTAGACAAAACCCGAACAAGCTGCGTTTACATCAAATGCTCCACAACGAAGTCCAAGACCATGTTGCACCGTTGCAGAGGTGGCAGGAACAGTTCGATCGGGAGTTGTCGTGGCAAGGACAAGTGCATCGATACTCAACGGGTCTATTCCGGCCATTTCAATGGCTGCACGACCACTGGCGATACTCAGCTCGGCCGTTGAACCGCCGATATGCCGGCGAATGATGCCGGTTCTCTCACGAATCCATTCGTCATTCGTGTCCATCGTTTTTGAAAGGTCGTCATTGGTGACAGTCGTATGACCGAGAGATGTGCCCCAACCAATAAAGCGTGCACCGCGAACGTTGTCTGGTATCTGAGGCATGTGTTCCTATTGATCTTCTCGTAATTACTTTGTACGCAGCCAAGCAATTGGCTGTCGTGATGTCACACGTTCACCTTCAACTGCGATGTAACTCTGAACTATTCCTGCAAATGGCGAACGCACTTCTGTTTCGCCGACATGTCCGATGAGGCGACCCACTGCAATCGTAGTGCCGTTTGTAATGTCACCAATCGGTGTGAAGACTCCGGCTGAAGGACTAACAACAAGACGTTCAACCGCGAAAAGGTGTTCGCCTTCGTGTTGACCAGCTGCCAATGGGGCTGATGCGTCGACCCATTCGATGAGTTTGTCTAGTTCGTCGGGAGTTGCAACGCTAATTGTTCGTGCCGATTGCACCGTGCGCTTGGCCATTCCTGTAAGAACCCCACCAGGACCTAGTTCTACGAAGCCCGTGACTCCAGCATCGGAGAGAGTCAACAGGCAATGCTTCCAGCGAACAGGGTTCGATAACTGCGCAGACAAAAGTGATGACCATTCGTCGCCTGCATCGTGTAACGCCGCATCAACATTAGAGACAACGGGAACTTCTGTGTCTCGTGGGCTAGCAGCTGCAATAGCAATTCGAAGTCGATCGCGGGCCGCAGTCATAAAGGGTGTGTGAAATGCGCCAGACACTTGTAGTGGCATCACTTTCTTTGCGCCGAGTTCTTTTGCTACGGCGCCCGCTGCTGCAACGCCAGCGGGAGATCCTGCGATGACCACTTGGCCAGGAGCATTGAAATTTGCAACCCATACGTCACTGTCGGCACGACGACATGCCACTTCCACAAGGTCATCATCAAGACCGAGAATCGCCGCCATGGTTCCAGGGGATGCAAGGCCGGCCTCGTGCATGGCATCTGCGCGCTCAACGACCAGACGAACGCCATCATCGAATGACAAAGCTCCCGTTGCGGTGAGGGCGGTGTATTCACCCAAACTATGACCAGCACAAAAACTTGGTTCAATTCCTAATCGTTCAACAGCGTCAAGGACCATGAGGCTTGAAACAAAAGTGGTGAGTTGCGCATTGCGGGTATCTCGCAGAGTTTCTGCGTCAGCATCAAGCAGTAACGAGGCAACATCACGGCCTGCTACCTCTGAGGCTTCATCAACGAGCTCCCAACTTTCGGTATCGGTCCAAGGTCGGCCCATACCGGGACGTTGCGACCCTTGACCAGGGAATGTAAAGGCAAGCACTGTGAAAACCTTAGACGGCGTGTTGATGGCAATGCGTACTACTCATTAGTAAGGCTCTGAAGAGAAGTGCCGATACCATGGTCAACCCTGGCCCGAGTGGCGGAATGGCAGACGCGACGGACTCAAAATCCGTTGCTCGAAAGGGCGTGTGGGTTCGAGTCCCACCTCGGGCACCCAGGCAATCCATACACTGAAGGTGTATGGGACATCGACTAGTGCAACGCCGTCTGTCCCAAGTCTCTGCACGTATGCGAGAACTCTCAGAAGAACTTCGTGTGGTTCAAGATCAGATGAGTCAAGTTGTCGATGAAGCCGATGAGAAGTCACTTCGTGCGCTTGTGTCCGAAACTCCTGCAGCGGCTTTTGAATATCGTGAAGCGAAGAAGCATGCAGACGTAATTCAGCGTCACCATCAGCAGATAATTGCTGAATTGGCTGACCTTGAGCGGCGAATGAATAGTCTTCTAGATCGTATGAAGGAGCCAAGTGCATGAGCATTCGAGTAGTCATTGCCGAGGACGAGGCCATCATTCGTCTTGACTTGAAAGAGACCCTCGAAGAAGAGGGTTACGAAGTTGTGGGCGAAACAGGCCGCGGCGATAAAGCTGTGGAACTTGTACGAGAACTGCGACCTGATCTTGCAATTCTCGATATCAAGATGCCGGGCATGGACGGCATTGAAGCTGCTCGGTTGATTACGAAAGATCGCATCTGTGGTGTTCTGGTCTTAACTGCATTCAGTCAGCGTGAAGTAATTGAACAGGCACGTGATGCGGGCGCACTGGCGTATCTGGTGAAACCGTTTCAAAAGACCGATCTTGTGCCAGCTATTGAAGTTGCTATTGCTCGCTTCCGTGAAATGCAGGCATTGAACGGAGAGGTTGATGCTCTGGAGGAACAACTAGAGACTCGTAAATCAATTGATCGCGCTAAAGGCATTCTGATTGATCAGTGCTCGATGTCTGAATCTGATGCGTACGGTTTTATTCAACGCGGAGCTATGAATCACCGAGCCACCATGAAGGCAGTTGCTGACATGGTGATCGCTGGCGATCTGCGTCCCGAATAGTGATGGGAATTTTTCCATGTTGATCATGGCGCTTGATGGCAACTCATTGGCGTATCGCGCGTTCTATGCGCTACCAGATGATATGGCTAACGCAAGTGGTCAAGTAACGAACGCGGTGTATGGCTTCACCACGATGTTGTTGACATTGATGCGCGATCACAAACCAGATGGCGTTGTAGTGGTTTTTGACAGGCCTGAACCTACTTTCCGACACGATGCAATTCCTGAGTACAAGGCACAGCGTGAAAAAGCTCCTGATATTTTGATCCAACAGCTAGGAATGATTCGTGAACTGCTCGATGTTCTCGGTGTTGTCTGGTGGGAGAAGGCTGGTTTCGAAGGCGACGACTTAATTGCGACAGTTGCCGAACATGCCGAACAGGCAGGGCACAATCTCATCGTTGTTACCGGCGACCGTGATAGTTACCAACTGGTGCGCGATCCACACATTCGTGTTTTGTACAACAAACGTGGCGTTAGTGATTATGCGTTGTATAACGAAGCAGGAATTTTAGAACGCACTGGTGTTACACCGGCTCAGTATGCCGATTATGCAGCGTTACGTGGTGACCCAAGTGACAACTTGGCAGGAATCCCAGGAGTGGGAGAGAAGACTGCTGCGAAGCTGATTAATCAATATGGGGACATTGACGGAGTTCTCGCTGCTGCCGAGGCTCAAACTCCAAAACTCAAGGCTGGCCTTGTTGAGCATGGTGAGCGTGTGAAACGAAATGCAGCCATGATGATTCTGCGTCGTGATGTGCCACTTGAAGTGAATCTGAATGAACTTGCCCCGCACCCTGATCTAGCTGGTGCTGCACGCATGTTTGAGTTCTTGGAATTTAAGACAATGGCCAAGCGACTATCCGATGTTGCAAAGTCTTTGAATTGGGAAACACGAGGCGATGCTGCACCAGTAGCCACAGGCGTGGTGGTCACGGAGTCAATTGAAGTGTTGGGTCAAGTAACAATTGCAGATTCTGTCAATCAAGTTGTCATGGTTCTAAGCAAACTGCAATCTTTCGTTATTGCTTCGCACTTTGATGGCGAACCAGGTCGTACTGCGGTCTCAGGTTTGGCGGTTGTTACTGACAAGGCATCCGGTTCAGTGTTGTATGTGCCACGAAATCTGTTACTTAACAGTGACGTCGTCAGTGTGCTGAATGCAGGGACTCCGATTGTCTGTCATGACGCTAAACCATTGATGCGTGCATTGTTAGATGATTCAGTGGACCTTCTTTACTTATCTCTAGATACAGCCATTGCGTCGTACTTGGTCAACCCGTCTCGATCTAGCTATTCGCTAGCCGCAGTATCAATAGATGTGTTGGGACGTGAACCAACAACTTCTTCAGAGTCTGACGGCCAGTTCGATTTCGGAGGCACCGACGATTCCTTGAGGGCTTGTGCTGAAGAAGCCTTTTTCACGTCTCTGATTGCGCCAGTGATTACACAACAACTGGAAGCTATTCACAACGAATCTTTATATGCCGACATCGAGAATCCATTAGTTCGCGTTCTAGCAAAAATGGAGCACATCGGTATCGCTGTTGACCGAAGGGAACTGGAAAGCATCCGTGATCGTTTGACTGCTGAAACGGTAGAACTCACTCAAACGTTGCATGGCATAGCGGGACGAACCTTTAATCTGAATTCACCCACGCAACTGCGAGAAATCTTGTACACCGAACACGGATTGTCACCTGGCAAGAAAACTAAGACTGGTTTTAGTACCGATGCCGCAACCTTGGAAAAGATTCGTGACCAGTGGCCCGAGTTTATTGACCCTCTACTTCGCTATCGCGAGGTAGAGAAGTTACGTTCCACATATGGCGAAGGTCTTTTAGGCGAGGTCGCCACTGATAATCGTATTCACGCAACGTTTAATCAGACTGTGGCGCGAACAGGCCGTCTCAGTAGTGACAAACCAAACTTGCACAACATTCCCGTGCGTACTGATGAAGGCCGAGTCTTCCGCACAGCTTTTGTAGCCAAAGAGGGAAGCTCCTTGCTTGTAGCTGACTACAACCAAATCGAACTTCGCTGCATCGCGCATCTTGCCAATGACCCAGGCCTCGTCGGCGCGTTTGCTGCAGGGCAAGATATTCATCAAGCAACTGCTGCGCGTGTGTTCGGCGTTAAGGCTGAAGACGTAACCCATGATCAACGTTCAAAGGCCAAGATGGTCTCCTACGGTTTGGCTTACGGCATGGAGGCGTACGGGTTGAGCCAACGTCTAGCGATTGGGGTTGACGAAGCATCAGGAATCTTGAACGCCTACTTCGCAGCTTTTCCAAACGTGAAGCAGTACATGGATGACGCAATTCATACCGCACGTCAGACTGGCTACACGGAAACATTGTTTGGTCGCCGTAGGCAAATACCCGAATTATTAAGTGACAATTTCCGAGTTCGTCAAGCAGGTGAGAGGCAAGCAATGAACGCAGCGATTCAAGGTCTTGCTGCTGACATTTTCAAAATTGCACTCGTGAGAATTGATGCTCTTCTCGAAAAGGGCGAATTTCAATCCCGAATTGTGTTGCAGGTGCATGACGAGGTGATTGTCGAAGTTGTTGAAAGCGAACGCGAAGTGGTGGGGCCACTTGTCCTCGACACCATGCGTGGCGCTGCAGAGTTGAGCGTTCCCTTCGAAGTGCATGCAGCGTGGGGTGCTACCTGGGCTGCAGCAAAGGGTTGATTTTTCTCTGATGGCTGATGAAGCAATTGGAGAGCATTGGTTCGAACCAATAGCTGACCACATGGGTTCTGCGTATTTGCGCTACTCATTTACCAAGGGCACTATTAACGAGATCGATGCCATAGTTCGGCTTCTGAATCTCCGCGTCGGAAGTCGAGTGTTAGATGTCGGTTGCGGGCCTGGTCGTCATGCACACGAGTTAGCACGGCGGGGAATCGCGGTTCACGGAATCGACATCAGTCAGACCTTTATTAATCTGGCAAATGCGAATGCTCCAACGGGATCAACATTCGAACGGATGGACGCGCGAGCTATGTCTTTTGACGGCGAGTTCGACGCAGTGATTTGTTTGTGTCAGGGGGCGTTCGGTCTCATGACTGCCGGTGGCCACGATATGGATGTTCTGACGGGGATAAGACGGGCACTCAAGCCGGGCGGAGCGCTTGCGTTATCTGCCTTCAATGCCTATTTCGCCGTGAAGTATTTCGAGGCTGCTCAGTTTGATGCGGACAATGGTGTGTCCCATGAACTGACAGAAGTCCGTAATCAGAACGGCGAAGTGATGGAGGTTGACCTCTGGACTGGCTGCTACACGCCCCGTGAACTTCGGTTAATGCTGGAAAAAGCTCAGATGAACGTGCGGGACATATTTAGCGTCGAGCCAGGGTCGTATGGCGAGGCAACGCCGTCCTTGGAGACTCCGGAGTATCTGGTGATAGCGTTTGCTTCGCCTTTCCAAAGGGAAGGTGCTTGCTAAGGCAGGCTCACCGATATTCCTACCTATCATTTTCGAAAGAATAATTCCTTGTCCGATACCAACATCACTTCCGCAGCCATGGGCACCTTTGACGCGGAAAACAATTACACACCACGACAAATCACTGAACGTGATATTCCAAGTTTCGCCGAAGCCATCGAAGGCACAATGGTTGAACTGAAAGACGGACAACTCATTACCGGAATAGTTGTCAAGATTGATCGTGATGGCGTGTTGCTCGATGTTGGTTACAAGACCGAAGGTGTTATCCCAACTCGCGAATTGGCGATCAAGAATGATGTCAATCCACATGATGTCGTAAAGCTCGGCGAAAGCATTGAAGCTCTTATCCTCACACTTGAAGACAAAGAGGGTCGCCTCGTTCTTTCCAAGAAGCGCGCTCAATACGAAAAGGCTTGGGCCGACATTGAGAAGAAGAAGGAAGAAGACGGAGTCGTTCACGGAACTGTCATCGAAGTTGTTAAGGGTGGGCTTATTGTCGACATTGGACTTCGTGGATTCCTACCTGCTTCACTCGTAGAACTTCGTCGCGTACGCGACCTTGCTCCGTACATGGGCCAGCCAATCGATGCAAAGATCATTGAACTCGACCGCAATCGCAACAACGTGGTTTTGTCACGTCGTGCATTCCTCGAAGAGAATCAGAAAGAAACACGCGACGACTTCTTGACAAACTTGAAGCCTGGCGAAATCCGCACTGGAAAGATCTCATCTGTTGTCGCCTTTGGTGCATTCGTAGATCTGGGCGGCATGGACGGCCTCATCCACGTGTCAGAGCTTTCATGGAAGCATGTCGAGCACCCATCGCAAGTTGTGAACATCGGAGACGAAGTCACAGTTCAAGTCCTTGAAGTTGACTTCAGCCGTGAGCGCATCAGCTTGTCGTTGAAAGCAACACAGCAAGACCCATGGCAAGAATTTGCCGGAAGCCACGAAGTTGGCCAGCTTGTGTACGGTCGCATCACAAAGATCGTTCCATTCGGTGCATTCGTTCAAGTGGGCGACGGAATCGAAGGACTCGTTCACATCTCAGAATTGTCAACGCACCACGTTGAGTCAGCTGAACAAGTAGTAACGCCAGGCGAAGAGTTGTGGGTCAAGATCATTGATCTTGATCTCGCGCGCCGTCGTATTTCTATCTCTGTCAAGCAGGCTGCAGAGGGCGGCGAGCTTGCAGCTGAATACCAGGGCCAGTTCGAAGTTGACGAGAACGGAAACTGGATCGGTGGAGATGACACCGAGCGTGAAGCTGCATGGGCTGAGTACTACAAGGAATATGGCCAGCCAGGCGAAGAGGGTGCAGTACCTGCAGCCGAAGCACCTGCAGCTGAACCAGCTCCTGATGCAGTTGCTGCTCCTGAGGCTGACTAGGAAATTTCCTCGGTCACCCGATGATTCTGATTGGCCTCACCGGCGGAATTGGATCAGGTAAATCAACGGTCTCTGCGCTGCTTGCTGCTCGCGGAGCCGTCATTATCGATGCGGATGCAATTGCCAGAGAGCTTCAAGCGCCTGGTGCTCCTTTGCTTACTCTGCTTTCAGACAAATTTGGCACTTCGATTATCGATGCCAATGGCGCTCTTGACCGAGCAGCATTGGCGACCATTGCCTTCTCAGACCCAGATGCTTTGAAAGATCTCAACACGATCGTTCATCCGGCGATTGCTAAGGAAATGGATGCTCGGATGACGGCTCAGCGATCGACGGACAACGTAGTTGTTCTGGATATTCCGCTGCTGACTGAGAACCCGCGTGCAGGATTATGTGGTGTCATTGTTGTGGATATTCCCGTTGAGCTTGCAGTATCTCGTTTAGTGGAATTTCGGTCAATGGCAGAAGATGATGCGCGTGCCCGTATTGCAAAACAGGCAACACGAGAAGAACGCCGAGCAATTGCGGACAAAGTGATTGACAACTCCGGTGATATGACAAGTTTGAGCGACCAGGTTGAAGATGTATGGCAATGGGCAATAGCTCTTCCGCCAGCTGCTGATGATGCCGGAGATCGTGTACCTGCCTCGTAACTCGAGGGAAGTACGATGATTCTGTGCCAGATTTTCAGGTTGTTTCTGCTTTCCAGCCAGCCGGAGACCAGCCGAAGGCAATTGCTGGCTTAACTGAAGGCCTTAACGCGGGCGACAGATTTCAAACTTTGCTGGGAATCACTGGTTCCGGCAAGTCGGCAACTATCGCATGGACAATTGAAGCTACTCAAAGACCAACTTTGATTCTTGCTCCCAATAAAAGTTTGGCTGCACAATTGGCACAGGAAATGCGTGAGTTCTTTCCACACAACCGTGTTGAGTTCTTTGTTAGTTATTACGACTATTACCAACCAGAGGCCTACATCCCGTCAAGCGACACATTCATTGAGAAGGATTCCTCAATCAACGATGAAATTGATCGCCTACGTCATTCAGCCACAGCTGCTTTGCTGACTCGACGAGACACGATTGTTGTTGCCAGCGTTTCCTGCATTTATGGAATGGGAGACCCCGAGGAATATCGGGGACAACTTCTCGAACTGCACGTAGGTGTTGACTACGACCAGCGAAGCATGCTGCGACGCCTTGTGGATTTGCAATACGGACGAAACGACATGACTCTTGGACGAGGTAACTTCAGAGTCCGTGGTGACACGGTGGAAGTCCACGCTGCGTATGAGGAATCTGTTGCCCGTATAGAGATGTTTGGCGACACCATCGACCGCATCACGATGATTGATCCATTGACAGGAGAGACATTGTCTGAGCCCAAAGAGATTGTTATCTTTCCGGCTACGCACTATGTAACAGGCGATGCGCGTATGCGCCGTGCTGTACTGGGTATTGAAAAAGAACTGCAAGAACAACTTGCAATGTTTGAGTCGCAAGGCAAATTGTTAGAGGCGCAACGGTTACGTATGCGAACAAGCTACGACCTAGAAATGATGCAGGAGATGGGTTATTGCAATGGCATCGAGAACTATTCGATGCATATCGATGATCGTCAACCTGGTGAACCTCCTTTTACGTTGCTTGACTACTTCCCGAAGGACTATTTACTCATCATTGATGAAAGCCACGTAGCGATTCCACAACTACATGCCCAATACGCCGGCGATAGAAGTCGAAAGAACACCTTGGTTGAACACGGATTTCGTTTGCCGAGTGCGCGTGACAATAGACCGCTGCAATTTGAAGAGACCATGGAACGCATTAATCAATGCATCTTTATGTCGGCTACTCCTGCACCGTTTGAGTTAAACCACAGCGATCGCGTGGTTGACCAAATTGTTAGACCTACTGGCCTTGTTGACCCAGAAGTAATAGTTCGACCTACGAAGGGGCAGATTGATGACCTCATCGAGATGGTGCGTGGCCGTATAGAGATTGGTGATCGTATTCTTGTCACCACGTTGACGAAGAAGATGTCTGAAGACCTTACGGATTATCTGCTAGAGCAAGGGCTCAGAGTGCGGTACCTGCACTCCAATATCGACACTATGCAAAGGATTGAGATTCTTCGATCTTTGCGCCTCGGAGAATTTGATGTGTTAATAGGAATCAACTTATTGCGCGAAGGCCTAGACCTTCCTGAAGTATCCCTCGTTGCAATTCTTGATGCCGACAAGGAAGGCTTCCTGAGAAGCGAAACGGCACTTATCCAGATGATTGGTCGAGCGGCTCGAAATGTTTCCGGACAAGTCGTTATGTACGCAGACAAAATCACGCCGTCCATGGAACGTGCTATCGGAGAAACAAAGCGCCGCCGTGAGACTCAGATTGCCTACAACCTCGAAAACGGAATCGAACCGAAGACAATTCGAAAGGCAGTCGGAGACATCTTGTCGTTCCTTAATGGTTTCGGCGAGGACTCGGCTTTGTCCGGAAAAGGCGGAAGGCGCCAACATGAGCGCGACAAGGTGAAGCACGATTTGAAGTCACTTCCACAACAGGAACTTGGGCGACTTATTCAGACTCTGGAAGAGGAGATGCATGAGGCAGCTACCGACCTGAAATTTGAATATGCGGCTCGATTGCGAGATGAAATAAATGATTTACGTCGCGAACTTCGTGACGCTCGATAGTCGTTCGGTAACCTTGTTATATGGCTGACCAAATAGTCGTGCGCGGAGCCCGTGAGCACAATCTTAAGAACGTCAGCATTGAACTGCCGCGCGACAAACTCATCGTTTTCACAGGCCTGTCTGGCAGTGGCAAGAGTTCTCTGGCCTTCGACACCATTTACGCTGAGGGCCAACGTCGATACGTTGAAAGTTTGTCCGCGTACGCACGCCAGTTCTTAGGCCAGATGGACAAACCAGACGTTGACCTGATTGAGGGCTTGTCTCCTGCGATTTCCATCGATCAGAAGTCAGCTAGTCGCAACCCCCGCTCTACCGTGGGCACAATTACAGAGATTTACGACTATCTGCGTTTGTTGTATGCGCGCATTGGGGTCCAGCATTGCCCGAATGACGGAACCCGTCTAGAGCGTCAGACTCCACAACAAATCGTTGACCGCATATTGACTCTTCCTGAGGGAACCAGATTCCAAGTTCTGGCGCCGATTGTGCGGGGACGCAAGGGCGAATATGACACGTTGTTGTCCGAATTAGCCGGCCAGGGCTATGTGCGTGCCCGCATTGACGGTGAAGTGAGAGACATCGCAGAGTTCTTGGCTTCAGGGGAGAAGTTGGCGCGCTATGAGAACCATTCAATTGACATTATTGTCGACCGTCTGGTTCTGCGAGACGATATTACGCGTCGTTTGACGGACTCGTTAGAAACTGCACTACGTCTTGCTGATGGTGTTGCAGCAGTTGAACTTGTTGCCAAGGGTGACGAGGAAGGCGAGATACTGACTTTTAGCCAACATGTAGGTTGCCCGAAGTGTGGTGCCAGTTATGACGAACCTGCGCCGCGAAATTTCTCCTTCAACTCGCCCTTTGGAGCCTGTGACAATTGCGAAGGTCTTGGAACAAAGTTTGAAGTAGACCCAGATTTGGTGATTCCCGATATGTCAATGTCACTGCGAGAAGGCGCTTTGTCTCCGTGGCGTACTGCTCACACACAATATTTTCATCGCATGTTGGTGTCTCTGGCTGAGCAAGAGGACATTGATCTTGACAAGCCCTTCTCAAAGTTGTCGGCGAAGAGTCAGAAGTTAGTACTGCACGGCAAAGCCGGAGCAATGTTAGTGAAGTACAAGAACAGATTCGGTAAAGTTCGTCAGTTCAGCACCTCGTATGAGGGCGTTATCCCATGGATCAAGCGTCGTCATGTGGAAGCGGAAAGCGACTACACCCGTGAACAATTCGAGACCTATATGCGACAAGTACCATGTCCGGCTTGTAATGGTGCTCGACTTCGTCCGGCAACTCTCGCTGTAACCATTAACGACAAACACATCGCTGACGTTTGCGATATGTCAATTGCGGATTCTTCTGCGTTCCTATCTGGATTGACTTTGAACAACAGAGACTCGATCATTGCTGAGCGCATTACGAAAGAAATCAACGCTCGCCTCGGATTTCTTTTGGATGTCGGACTGAACTATCTCACACTGTCACGACCTGCTGGCACATTGGCTGGCGGAGAAGCGCAGCGAATCCGTTTGGCGAGTCAGATTGGTTCTGGTTTGGTTGGCACTTTGTACGTGCTTGACGAACCGAGTATCGGCTTACACCAACGAGACAATCGGCGTCTTATTGACACTCTCATTCGCTTGCGCGATCTTGGAAATACCGTATTGGTTGTTGAGCACGACGAAGAGACAATAAAAGAAAGCGACTGGATTGTCGATATTGGTCCTGGTGCAGGTGAGCATGGCGGATGGGTCGTGTATAGCGGACCTGTTGCTGGTATTGGCAGTGCAACTGACTCCATCACAGGGAAATATCTGACTGGCAAGGCAAGTATTGCTGTGCCGAAGAAGAGACGCGAGCCGAGCGGATATGAAATTACGGTTCGGGGCGCTCGCGAGCACAACTTACAAAATATAGATGTGTCGATCCCGCTCGGATGTTTCGTAGCAGTCACTGGTGTGTCGGGTAGTGGTAAGAGCACTTTGATTCGCGACATCTTGTTGCCATCGATGATGCAGAAGATCTACAAGAGCAAAGATTCGCCTGGCAAGCATCGTTCTGTCGAAGGTATCGAAGCCATTGACAAAGTAATTGACATGGATCAGTCGCCGATTGGCCGTACTCCGCGATCGAATGCCGCCACCTACACAGGCGTGTTTGATTCAATCAGAAAGTTGTTTGCAGCGTCGCCGGAAGCAAAAGTTCGTGGGTATCAGCCAGGACGATTTAGCTTCAATGTTAAAGGTGGTCGCTGCGACGCATGCTCTGGCGACGGCACGATTAAAATTGAGATGTTCTTTCTTCCTGATGTCTACGTGCCCTGTGAAGTGTGTAAAGGTGCCCGCTACAACCGAGACACATTAGAGATTCAATTCAAAGGCAAGAACATTGCGGAAATTCTTGACATGCCGATTTCAGAGGCAGTTAATTTTTTCTCTAACCAACCGGTAATCGCACGCCATATGCAAACCTTGGTAGATGTCGGATTGGGGTACGTGCGCCTCGGCCAATCGGCTCCCACTTTGTCAGGTGGTGAAGCACAACGCGTAAAGCTCGCAGGAGAACTTGCGAAGCGTTCAACCGGTCACACCATGTATCTTCTCGATGAACCAACGACAGGATTGCATTTTGAAGATGTGAGACGCTTATTGACTGTGTTGTCGCGCCTCGTTGATCAAGGAAACACTGTTTTGGTTATCGAGCACAACTTGGATGTCATTAAGACAGCCGACTGGCTGATTGACCTTGGACCGGAAGGTGGAAGTGGCGGTGGTCTCGTGATAGCTGAAGGCACACCAGAGGCTGTTGCAACTGTTCCGGGCAGTTATACAGGTTTCTATTTGGCGCCCATGCTGGGTCTGAAATCAATACCGATGGAGACCGAAAAGAAACAGGTAGTCAAGAAGGCGACAGTGAAGAAGCCTGTTGCGAAAAAGGCAGTTTCAAAGAAACCAGCGACAAAAACCAATACTGCAGTGAAACGAACCACTGCTGCAAAGAAGTAGTTATGCCGGTTGAACGTCCAGCGACAGGATCAGTTCCTACGTCACCAGGGTCGTATCAATTCAAAGATGAACTTGGTCGCGTCATTTATGTCGGCAAGGCGTCCAACTTGCGATCTCGCGTATCTAACTATTTTCAAGATGTTACGCAGTTGCATCCGCGAACTGCCGCAATGGTCACTGCTGCGTATTCTCTTGAGTGGATTGAAGTGAGAAACGAAGTAGAAGCACTGATTCTTGAATATTCGCTCATCAAGCAACATCGCCCTCGTTTTAATGTTCGCTTACGCGACGACAAGAGTTATCCGTTTCTGGCTGTGACACTTGATGAAGAATGGCCACGTGCAGTTGTTATGCGTGGCGTTAGGAAGAAGGGCACCCGGTATTTCGGTCCATATCCGCACGCATGGGCAATTCGCGACACGTTAGATCTGTTGCTGCGAACATTTCCTGTTCGAACCTGCAGTCAATCAAAATTCAATACTCACAACAAACTTGGTAAGCCTTGTCTGTTGTTTCACATTGAGAAGTGTTCTGGACCCTGCGTGGGAGAAGTTTCAGATACTGCGTATGCAGAATACGTAAAACAACTGTGCGCTTTTCTTGATGGCGATACTGATTCAGTAGTCATGCAACTGCGTACAGAGATGCTGGAAGCCTCTAAGAACATGGAATACGAAAAGGCGGGTCGTATACGGGACCGTCTGAGCGGAGTAGAGCGTGCGCTTGAAAAACAGCAAATGGTGGGCGAGCGCGATGAAGATCTCGATGTCATCGGTCTAGTAGATGATGAACTAGAAGCTGCAGTGCAGGTGTTTTACGTACGCAAAGGACGTGTTGTCGGGCGTAAGGGTTTCATTTTGGACAAGGTGGAAGACTTATCGCCAGGCGGTCTTGTTGATCGAATATTGGAAGAGATGTACGGCGACGAGCCAGCGTTAGGCGTTCCGTCACAGGTCTTAGTGCATGTTCTTCCAGATGATGCCATTACGTACACCGAATGGTTGACACATCTACGCGGCTCTGCTGTCCAGATTCGGGTTCCGCAACGCGGCGACAAGCGTGAATTACATGAAACCGTCACTGTAAATGCGCGAGAAGAGTTCGCCAGGCATCGCCTGCGTCGAGCGTCTGATCACAATTCACGAAGTCAGGCATTGACTGAATTGCAGCAACTGCTCAATCTTCCGATAGCGCCGTTGCGCATTGAGTGCTACGACATGGCCCACTTGCACGGCACTGACTACGTGGGCTCCATGGTGGTTTTGGAAGATGGCATCCCGAACAAACGTGAATACCGGCGATTCGTAGTGAAGGAAGTGATTGGTAACGACGACTATGCAGCCATGAAGGAAGTATTAACTCGCCGACTTCAGGCGTATCTCGACGCACGCAATGCGCCAGCTGCAGCCGATGGAGCTAAACCATCCAAGTTTTCATATCCGCCACAGTTGCTTTTGGTCGACGGCGGCAAAGGTCAACTGGGTGTCGCCGTTCAGGTGCTGGCCGACTTGGGGCTTACAGATGAAATTCCTGTTGCTTCACTTGCGAAAAAGTTTGAAGAAGTTTTCGTGCCGGGACGACAGGAACCAATCATCATTCCGAGAGGTAGCGAAGCACTCTTCATGTTGCAACGAGTTCGAGACGAAGCGCACAGATTCGCCAATACGTTCCACAGGGAGTTACGCGGGAAACGGATGGTCTCATCGCAACTCGATGGAATTGTTGGTCTCGGAGAAGTTCGAGCAAAACGCTTAGTAAAAGAGATGAAGGGTGTCAACGCAGTAAAGAATGCGTCGCGTGAAGATTTGTCTCTCTTGTCTTGGTTGCCCTCTGCTGTAGCAGATGCCATTTACGTTCATTTCCATTCAGACATCTAGTGTGTAGAGATGAGTGACAATGGTTTGTGGGACGAACATGCCCAGTGGTGGATCGACGGATTCACAAATGGCGCCGACCCTGAATATGTTGAGCAGATAATTCCACTTGCTGTTGAAGAACTTGCAGGCCGGGCTCATGTTCTTGACCTCGGTTGTGGCGACGGTCAAATTGCTCGCGCTTTGGCTGCGCAAGGGTCTGACGTTCTCGGAGTTGATCCGACTCAATTACATATCGATGTTGCGATAGAGCGTGGCGGTGGTCCCCGATACCTACTCGGTGGTGCCACAAACATTCCAGCCCCCGACAACTCCTTTGATGCTGTCGTTGCTTGTTTAGTGTTCGAGCACATAGATCAAATGGATGATGCAATGACAGAAGTGGCGCGCGTCTTGAAGCCACATGGCCAATTCAGTTTTTTTCTTAATCATCCGTTGCTGCAAACACCAGGAAGTGGCTGGATTGACGACCACATCATTGACCCACCCGAGCAATATTGGAGAATAGGCCCGTATTTGGTGGAGACCGAATCGATTGAAGAAGTGGAAAAGGACGTGTACATCCGATTCATACATCGGCCTCTTAGTCGGTATGTCAATGCTCTGATTGCAAACGGTATGACTATTGAAAGAATGGTGGAGCCTTCACCGCCCGCTGGATTTCTAGCGAGAGCACCCGAATATGCATTGGCTCATACCGTTCCCCGTTTGTTGTATCTACGTTCAACCAAGCAATAACTTTCACCCTGTAGCCTTCGCTTATGACTGACATCCTCGTTGTAACGGGACTCTCAGGTGGTGGACGTTCCCAAGCTGCTGACAGCTTGGAAGACATGGGCTGGTTTGTCGTCGACAATCTGCCGGTTGTGTTAATCGACAAAGTTGTTGAGTTGTCAGGGGAAGCTGGCGGCGAGATCAATAAATTGTGTCTTGTAGTCGGCAACGCTCGCCAACAAGCCGGAATACTCGGAGCTATTGAAACTCTTCGCTCTGAAGGACACAGAGTGAGGATCGTCTTTCTTGAAGCAACGACTCGTGAGTTGGTACGACGCTATGAAGCGACGCGACGTAAGCACCCATTAAGTGATGGAAGTCTTGGGTTAGAAGAAGTGATCGAGCGTGAGCGAGGCGCCATCGGAGAAGTGAAAGCCGCTGCCGACATCGTGATCGATACGACCGGACTCAATGTTCACCAATTGAAGAGTCAGTTGTCATCACTGTTTGGTACTGAAGACATCAAGGATTCTCTACAGGTGTCCGTCATGTCATTTGGTTTCAAACATGGTGTTCCTATCGACGTGGACATGATTCTTGACGTTCGTTTCTTGCCGAACCCGCACTGGGATGAAAACTTGCGTCCACTCAGTGGTCTTGACCAATCCGTCAAGGACTATGTGCTGGCAACGTCTCTCGCTGCTGAATTCTCAGACAAGGTGAATAACCTCCTTGAGTTGATATTGCCGGCCTACGTGCAAGAGGGGCGAAGCTATTTCACCATCGGTATCGGATGTACCGGAGGACGGCACAGGTCCGTTGCTTTGGCAGGCCATATTGCCGAAAGAATTGCTGAGATGGGCTATCAATTGCGCGTCACCCACCGCGATGTCAACCTCTAGAGGCCTCGCAATCTGAGCGGGCACTCGTCGTGCGAGGGCGGCGAACTAAGGTGTTGGGGCGGTTCGCCTCGAGCGAGCCCCACGATTCTTGATGAAAGGACCACATTGTGACTGTACGCGTTGGTATTAACGGATTTGGTCGAATCGGCCGCAACTTCTTTCGGGCAATTGCAGCCCGCGGTGCCGATATTGAGATTGTGGCAGTCAATGATCTGGGGTCTCTCAAGACGATGGCTCATCTTTTGAAATATGACTCAGTACTCGGCGTCCTTCCACACACAATCGAAGCCGTTGAAGGCGGGATCAGTGTTGATGGAAAAGTTCTGAAGGTTCTTACAGAGCGTGACCCAAAGGCATTGCCGTGGGGAGCGTTAGGAGTTGATCTCGTCATTGAATCAACTGGAATTTTCACGGACCGCGACAAAGCAGCCATGCATCTCGAAGGTGGCGCACCACTGGTTATTGTTTCCGCTCCGTCGAACGGTGCAGATGCCACAATCGTGTACGGCGTGAATCACAATGATTTCAAACGCGGTACTCATACAGTCATTTCAAACGCCAGTTGCACAACCAACTGTTTCGTTCCGATGGTAAAAGTTCTCGATGACGCCTTTGGTGTCGAGAATGGTCTGATGACCACGATTCATGCGTATACCGGTGATCAATCCTTGGTCGACGGGCCTCACAGCGATCTGCGTCGTGCCCGTGGAGCTGCGATCAATATCGTGCCCACAAGTACTGGCGCTGCACGTGCCACAAGCCTTGTCCTCGAATCAATGAAGGGCAAACTAGACGGAACTTCTTTGCGTGTACCAGTCCCAACCGGTTCGATTACAGATTTTGTCGCAAACTTAAAGAAGCCAGCATCGGTAGAGGAAATCAAAGCTGCTTTTAAGGCAGCTGCTGCTGGGCCATTGAAGGGCATTCTGGAATACACGGATGCACCTATTGTGTCGAGCGACATTGTGACGAACTCTCACTCGTGCATTTTCGATAGCGACCTAACAATGAGCATGGGCTCTTTGGTCAAGGTTCTCGGCTGGTATGACAACGAGTGGGGCTATTCAAACCGACTTGTTGATCTTGCTTTGCACGTAGCTAAGTAGGCGTTGCACATGGCGCGTGTCCCTGTACTAGAGGACCTCGGTGATATCGCTGGAAAGCGTGTTCTTGTTCGTACTGATTTTAATGTTCCGATGCACGGTCCCGATGATGCTCGCGAAATCTCTGATGATTTTCGTATCAAAGCGGCTTTGCCAACCATTGAATGGTTGACGAGTAGGGGAGCCACGGTCGTATGTGCCAGTCACCTCGGTCGTCCCAAAGGTAAACCTGTACCGAAATATTCGATGGAGCCGATTCGTCGTCGATTGGCGGAACTGGCGCCTGGTGTCGAACTACTGGAGAATTTGCGTTTCAACGCTGGTGAAGAGGGGAACTCTCCGGAGTTCGTCGCGAGCCTTGTTAAGGGAATTGACTTGTATGTCAATGACGCTTTCGGTGCAGCACATCGCTCACATGCGTCGATCGTAGGACCCCCGCGTTCCCTGCCGTCGGCAGCTGGGCGACTGCTGGAACGCGAAGTCGAGATTCTTGGTTCACTGCGCGATTCCCCGAAGCGACCTTTCGTTGCGGTGCTCGGAGGTGCAAAAGTCAGCGACAAGATTGGCGTTATCGAAGCACTTCTACGTGTCGTCGACGCTCTAGTGATTGGTGGAGGGATGTGCTTTACATTCCTCGCAGCAAAGGGGTACCCAGTCGGTGACTCATTGTGTGAACTTGACCAAATTGCAACATGTAGAAAGTTACTTGAGAATTCGAAACCAATTTATTTGCCAGAGGACATAAACGGTCTGGATGCCGATGGGCAGTTCGCTTCGTATGGTATTCGTTTGCCTGATGGCGCAAAAGGTCTCGATATCGGACCTGGTACCGCAGGCGCGTTTACTGACGTGATCATGGACGCACGCACAGTCTTTTGGAATGGTCCGATGGGAATGTTTGAGGACGCTCGTTTTGCTGCTGGCACGCGCACTGTCGCCGAAGCGATGGCGGCAACTAAAGCGTTTACAGTTGTGGGTGGTGGAGACAGCGCCGCGGCGCTTGCAACATTCGACTTGGATGATCAAATCGACCACGTGTCCACCGGTGGTGGTGCATCATTAGAACTTCTCGAGTTGGGCGATCTTCCTGGCTTGGCCGCATTGAGAGGCGCTCCAAATGTCAAATAATTCTCGTAAGCCGTTGATAAGCGGCAATTGGAAAATGAATCAGAATCACTTTGAAGCAATTCAGTGTGTGCAGAAGTTGGCGTACCTCGTGGGGAAAGACGATTTTGCGTCAGTCGACGTGAGCGTTCACCCGCCGTTTACGGATATTCGTAGTGTTCAGACTTTGATTGACGCCGACGACCTGAAGTTTCTGCTTGGTGCACAGCATTGTCATTTTGAAGACAAGGGAGCGTTCACGGGTGAAGTTGCACCTGTGTTCCTGGCCAAGCTAAGCGTGAAATACGTGATTTGTGGCCATAGCGAGCGGCGTGAATTGTTTGCTGAGACTGATGAGATTGTGCAGAAAAAGGTTTCAGCCATTCTTGCGAACAAGATGATTCCAATTGTGTGTGTTGGAGAGACTTTGGCAGAACGTGAGGAGAGCAAGACACTCGAAAAAGTGCTTGGGCAGTTGCGTGCGGGTCTTGCAAAACTCACTCCGGAACAGGTCGCGACAATCGTCGTCGCATACGAGCCAATATGGGCTATTGGTACTGGAAAAACAGCCACAACTGCCGATGCGCAGGAAGTATGCCATGCGATACGCCTAGAGATCGGCGTTTTATTTGGTGCCGAGGCCGCTGCCGCCTTGCGAATTCAGTATGGTGGCTCTGTGAAGGCTGCAAATATTGCTGAATTAATGCGACAGACCGATATTGATGGCGCGTTGGTCGGGGGGGCGAGTCTTGATCCTGATGAGTTTGCTCGTATTGTTCAGTATCGCTTGCACGAAGAAGCCCTATGACATCAACGATCGATTCTGTTCGCGATGACGGCACAGGTGTGCCTGTCACAGCATCGATCGTAGGTAAATCCCCACGTGAACTCGCGTGGAATAGATTCCGCAAAGATAAGTTTGCATTGTTCGCAGTCGGAGTTATCGCTTTTTATATCTTCGTAGCATTGTTCGCACCAATAATTTGCAGTGCTCTCGGCATCAGTCCTACGCGGTTGGATGGTCAGGCGCTAAATGATTACGGCTTGCCGGACGGTCCGTTTGGAAATATTTCGACTTCACATTTGCTAGGGGTTGAACCAGGAACAGGGCGCGACATCTTGGCTCGTCTGTTGTACGGAGCACGCGTGTCGCTGATGGTTGGCTTTATAGCAACTTTTCTAACAACAACTATCGGAGTTGTCCTTGGTGTGGTTGCTGGTTACAAGAGGGGGAAAATCGATGCTGTTATCGGCCGAATGACAGATTTGACTCTGGCTTTCCCATCGTTTCTTCTGATCATCGCTCTGACGCGTCCTTTTACTCAACGACTTGAGTCGATCGGAGTTCCGGAAGGAAACCCGGCTCGACTGACTTACATCGTCTTGGTGTTGTCATTGTTTGGGTGGGTATATGTTGCGCGCGTTGTACGTGGACAAACTTTGTCACTTCGTGAACGTGAGTTTGTTGAGGCAGCTCGCTCGTGTGGCGCTGGTAATTCTCACATCATCTTCAAAGAACTGCTTCCGAATCTGTGGGCTCCGGTCATCGTGATTGTGTCGCTCAGTCTTCCTGGCTATGTCTCCACCGAGGCAACTCTGTCGTTCCTCGGCCTTGGCATGATCGCACCGGCAGCATCGTGGGGGGTCATGTTGGGAGACTCAGTGAAGTACTACCGAGCAGATCCCACGTATCTGTTTATTCCAGGAATCGCTCTCATCGTTCTGGTGTTGGCTTTCAACATCGTCGGGGACGCTGTTAGGGATGCCTTAGACCCTAAGGGTGATCGACAGAACCTGTTGTAGGTCATAACTGGCCAATTTTCAGGCTAGGTACAATGGTTCTGGCACTTGATTGTTTCTAGTAAGTTATGGGAAAGCAACGAATGCTTTGGGGAGATAATCATGAAGAAAAAATCAATCTTTGGGGCGATTGGTTTGGGGCTTGTCGCCTCAGTCATCGCCGCATCGTGTGGTGGAAGCAGCTCAAGTAGCAGTTCTGGCGGCGCACCGAAAAAAGGTGGCACTGTCCATATCTTGTCGATGGGCGAGCAGATTGCTCACCTTGACCCGCAGCGTAACTACACCGGCACAGACCTTGCGTTTGCAGCGTCAACAATGCAACGCACACTTACTTCGTACAAGTACGCAGAGGGTGATGCGGGATCAGAAGTCACAGCTGACCTTGCTACTGATACCGGGACAGTGTCAAACGAAGGTAAGACCTGGGCTTTTACGCTCGGTGACGGCGGAACGTTTGAAGACGGTTCGGCTATTACTTGTGCAGACGTCGCTTACGGTGTTTCTCGTACATTCGCAACGGACATCATTACCGACGGACCAACCTATGCGATCTCGTACCTCGACGTTGCGGATTATCCAGGACCGTACAAGGCAACTGCTGATCAGCAGGCAGCTTTTGAT
The DNA here is from genome assembly GCA_026393535.1 of Actinomycetota bacterium. GTDB lineage: Bacteria > Actinomycetota > Acidimicrobiia > Acidimicrobiales > Ilumatobacteraceae > UBA2093. The sequence continues at coordinate 42,393 of JAPKZY010000105.1, forward strand.
AAGGCCGTTAATTGCGTCGACAAGACAATTACTTTCAACTTGAAAGTGCCAGTAGCGGACTTTAACTACACCACAACTCTTACTTCCTTCAGCCCAGTGCCGAAGGCTCTCGATACTGGTGAAAAGTACGACATGAAGCCAGTTTCTTCTGGACCATACAAGATTGAAAGTTACGAAATCGGCAAGTCTCTCGTCCTTGTTCGTAACGACAAGTGGGACCAGGCTTCTGACCCAATCCGTCATGCCTATGCAGATTCGATCGTGTATGAATTCGGTCTTGACCCTTCAGTAATCGATGAGCGCATGATCAAGGATGCTGGCGATGACCAGTTTGCAGTCTCTGAATCAATTCAGCCTGAAAACTTGCCAACAATCTTCGATGACGAAGCTTTTAAGAGCCGCCGCGTTGACTACTACGACCCATTCGTGTCGTACACAAACCTCAGCGTCAAGAACTTGTCATGTCTCGATGTACGTAAAGCTCTCTACCTTGCCCTTGACCGCGATGCGTTGCGCAAGGCCGGTGGCGGACCGTACACAGGTGACTATGCAGATGGATTCATCAAACCAGCACTCGCTCTTGACTATGCAAAGTCAAAAATGCTTGACGGTTTGAATTCAGACGGAACTGCAAACGTCGAAGCTGCTCAAGCAGCGATGGACGCAGCAAAAGCAAGTTGCCCAGATGTTGCTAAGCATGCAGCTGATGGATTGGTCTACTACTACCCAGACACCCCAGTGTGGGCCAAGGCAATTGCAATTTGGATCGAATCAGAAGCGAAAGTAGGAATAACCATTAAGGGTAGTCCTGTAGAAGCTTCGAAGTACTGGCCGACAGTTATGAACCCAGACACTAACTACGACATTGTTCGTGGTGGTTGGGCTCCAGACTGGGCGAACGCTTCAACTGTGATTCCAGAGTTGTTCGCAACATCAGGTGGATTCAACCTCACCCGTAATGCCGATGATCCTGACTACGCAGCATTCGATGCCGCTGTTACCGCAGCCAAGGCAGACCTTGATCGCGCGTCTCAGGGTAAGAAGTGGCAGGCGCTCAACCAGTACGTGGTCGACCGCTTGTGGGCACTGCCCGGAACATTCTTGAAGTCACAATCAATATGGGGCTCAAAAGTAGGTAACACCTACCAATGGGGTCCATACGGTTCCTTCAACTTCGGTGAACTCAGTATCAATTCGTAATTGACACTATGAACTAGAAAATGGGGGTGACGGCAACGCCGTCACCCCCATTTCTATTCGATTTCTTATTTCTCTCTTATTCTCATAGGATTTTGTCTTGTTCCTGTTTGTTGTCAGACGCCTTTTTTTCGCAGTCGTGTTACTGCTCGCGGTGTCTGTTTTTACATATTTACTGTTTGCGCTCTTGCCAACTGATCCCGCTGCGCTGACGTGTGGCATACATTGCAAGCCTGAAACTGTTCTAGCCAATCGCATTCGCTTGGGATACGACAAACCGGTCCTCGAGCAATATTGGCAATTTCTTCGCGGTATTTTTGTCGGTCGGGATTATGGTCTCGGTCAGACGGCGTTCTCGTGTCCCGCGCCATCGTTGGGATACTCCTTCAATCAGCACGCCTGTGTGACGTCATTAATTGGTGAGACTTTCCCGGTAACGGCATTCTTGGCCATTGGCGCTTTCATTCTGTGGATGATCATTGGCATCGGAGTTGGAGCAATCGCAGCGCTCAATAAAGGTAAATGGCAAGACCGTTTCGCCACTGGTTTTGCTGCAGTCGGTGTAAGCCTGCCCACGTTTTATATCGGTCTATTAGTTCTATTTTCTGTGGTTATCTGGTTCCAGATACTTCCATTTCCTTCCTATGAATCGCCTCTCGATAATTTCTCAGCCTTTATTACTGCAATGATTTTGCCTTGGCTGGTGTTAGCTGTCCTTTCTGCTGCGTCGTACACACGATTGACTCGAAACGGAATGCTTGAAGCAATGAATGAAGACTTCGTGCGGCTGGGAGTTGCTAAGGGTCTTCGATTGCGCGTGATTCTGCTTCGATATGTGATGCGTCAAGCGCTCATTCCAATTGTCACAATCGCAGGTCTTGACTTTGCGGGACTCTTAGGGGGAGCAATCATCACTGAAAGCGTTTTTTCCCTGCCGGGAATGGGACGAATGTCGATCCGTGCAGTGGTCGACTCTGACCTTCCCGTTTTGGTGGGCACAACAATGGTGGCAGCAGTTTTCATTGTCGCGGCCAATGTGATCGTTGATATTGCTTATGGTTTCCTCGACCCCAGAGTGCGAGTGTCGTCATGACAGAGAACTCGGTCCCTGTTCTCTCTGTGCAGAACCTGCGTGTTTCGTTCGATACACAGGACGGAACTGTGCATGCTGTTGATGGTGTTTCGTTCGATGCCTATGCAGGGGAAACCATTTGCATCGTTGGTGAGAGTGGCTCAGGAAAGTCGGTGATGGCCAGTTCCATCATGCGATTGAATAATTCCTCTACAGCCACAACTGAAGGAAGAATTCTGGTCAAAGGCCTTGATGTTCTTTCGGCTAGCGAAGAAGAAGTGCGTGGCATTCGCGGTAGTGAAGTCGCCATGATCTTCCAAGATCCGATGTCGGCATTGAACCCGTATTTCACTGTTGGCAAACAAATAGCAGAGGCTTATGTGGTGCACCATCCTGGAGCATCGAAGCACGAAATACATGACGTGGTGTTGGCCATGATGATTAAGGTTGGTATTCCTAGTCCTGAGAAGAGAATCGATGAGTACCCGCATCAATTCTCTGGCGGAATGCGACAGAGAATTGTGATTGCAATAGCCCTCATTAATAATCCAAAAATACTGATTGCTGACGAGCCGACCACGGCTCTCGATGTGACAGTCCAAGCCCAAATTCTCGACTTGATGATGTCGCTGCAAAAAGAATTCGGAATGACAATCATCTTGATAACCCATGACTTAGGAGTTGTTGCCGAAGTCGCACAAGACGTGATCGTGATGTATGCCGGCCATATTGTCGAACAATCTCACGTGGATGCTCTGTTCCATGCACCCACCCATCCATACTCATGGGGACTGCTCGGGTCCGTTGCTAGTTACGGAGATAACAAACGAGGAGGTCTGTTAACTATTTCTGGATCGCCACCGTCCCTGATCTCTTTGCCTGTTGGTTGTTCTTTCCATCCACGATGTGCTCATTCCAAAGGAGAGGGAAGTGTGTGCATGACCGACTCACCCTCGTTGCGAAGCGTAGGTTCTGATGGTTCTCGTAGCGCGTGTCATCTTGCTGATGACGTTTTGGTGTCCGTTGGCCGAAGGGGTTTTCGTTCATGAGTTCTGAAATAGCACTGCAAGCAGTTGATTTGGTGAAGCATTTTCCGACTGGATCTAAGGGAATTCTTGGTCGCCCTGACAAGAATGTTCGTGCAGTAGACGGTGTGTCATTTACGTTGCGAAAAGGAAAGACGCTCGGCATTGTGGGGGAGTCTGGTTGCGGTAAGTCAACTCTCGCTCGTGTTGTTACTCGACTGATTGAACCTACGAGCGGAAATGTGCTTCTCGACGGCGTCGATATTACGAAGACTTCTGGCAAAGATTTGCGTCGTTTGCGTCGTCAGATGCAAATGATTTTCCAAGACCCGGTGTCTTCGCTAAACCCGCGTCACAGTGTTGGTCAAATTATTGAGATGCCACTTCGTGTGCAAGGACTGCTTGATGAAGCAGATTCAATTAAGAGAGTCAAGGAATTGATGCAACTCGTGGGTTTGAATCCAGAGCATTTTAATAGATACCCACATGAATTCTCGGGTGGACAGCGCCAGCGAATAGGAATCGCGCGATCGCTCGCACTGAATCCGACAGTGATAATTGCTGACGAGCCAGTGTCTGCTCTTGATGTGTCTGTGCAGGCGCAAATTTTGAATCTCTTAGAGCGCCTTCAATCTGATCTCGGGTTGTCGATGATTTTTATCGCGCACGATCTTTCTGTTGTTCGCCATATTGCTGATGACGTAGCAGTGATGTACCTGGGTAAAATTGTGGAGATAGGGCCAGCTCAAGATGTGTATTCCAGACCAGCTCATCCGTACACCAAGGCGTTGCTCTCGGCAGTTCCCATCCACGATCCCTCTGAACGCGGTGGAACAGGGCGCATACGGTTAGTGGGAGATGTTCCGTCACCTATTGACCCACCTTCAGGGTGTCGATTCCGTACCCGCTGTTGGAAGGCGACTGACCTCTGTGGGGCCATAGAGCCTCCGTTGCAGGCCGACGCCTCAGGCAGGATAGTTGCGTGCCATTTCCCCGAAGAGACTCCTGTGACCATAGGGAAGAGCCCCGAATAGGGCGATAGGATTCCCTTCGTGCGATCCATTGTTATGTACATCACTCTCGTCTTGAACGTTGTTTCTATGTTGTCTCTCATTGTGGGTGTTTTGCTCCACAGCGGACAGGGTGGCGGCCTCTCAGACATGTTTGGTGGAGCTAGTGGCGCTGCGCTTGGTTCTGCAGCAGCTGAGCGCAACCTCAACAGAATTACCACGGTTTTTGCGACAATTTGGCTGTTCACAGTTATTGCACTGTCTTTCTTGCTGAATTAACTCGTCCGATTCTGAAAGCATTCTCGGTATCCTGACATCCACGTCGAAGTGGCGAAATCGGCAGACGCACCGGCTTAAGGGGCCGGCGCCCGCAAGGGCGTGGGGGTTCAAGTCCCCCCTTCGACACCAAATGAAAAAGCGGCGCTTAGGCGCCGCTTTTCTTTTGCCCTATTTCAGATAATCCGACAATCGAGCAACAGTGAGACCCTGAGCCTTCAAACGTCTCTCTAACTGTCTGATGCTTTTAGCCATCGATCCGACGTAATGGACAAGCACAATATTTCCTGGATGTATCTTTCCGTCCCATGTGGTGATTGTTCGCCCATTCAGGCTGACCGTCCAGAGAACCACGTGGGTAATCCCACACGCCGCCGCTGCTTGAAGAGTTCGTTTATCCCATGATCCGTATGGCGGTCTGAAATAGCCAGTTGTTGACCCAAACTTTTCTTTGATGCGCCGTTCGCCTTCACAGATTTCCTTTTTTTGCTTCTCGAATGAAAGGCCCTTCAACGCATCGTGATGTGCCGAGTGTGAACCAATGTCATTGTGGGAACCAAGTGAAGAAAACCATGAAGCGTAGGTCCCAACTTTTGACGGAAGTATAAAACTACTGATGGGCCATTGAAGCCGTTCAAGCTCTGCCTCTGCATCTGGAGGCCTATCTGCACCATCATCTGCGGTGAAAAAGACCACTTGGTCTTTTGTCGGAATCGTATACAGCAGTTTTGCCTGGGGCAGCTCGGTAGCGAAAATGGAATGAGAACTGACAGAGACTACTGAGCCGAATACGATTGCGGCAGATAAAACACGACGAAGCACTTTGATGAGTTTATGCCATAGGACGAAGGTGTTTTTTCATAGCGACGAAATACAGCGCGAGACAAAGCATGAGGGCGCCGGCACACGAGAATGTGAGAGGAGCATTGTCGAGTTTGCGAGCAATAACCCCGACTAGTAGCGCAGCCATTGGGGCGAGTCCGCTCATGAGAAGTGAGTGAAACGCCATCACCCTTCCCATCACCTGAGGTGGGGTGTTGTTTTGAATCAAGGTTTGACTGAGGTTCATGTAGAAGCCTCCGCCCATTCCCCACGCAAACAGAAAGACGCCCATACCAATCAGTGAAGAGGATTGTCCGAGAAGAATCTGAATGCTGCCGCCCCAACATAAACCGCACATGAACCACAGACCCTTCTTAATCATCTTGTGGTTGTAACGCATGATGAGAGTTGATGTAAGAAGTTGGCCGACTCCAAGCATGGCAAAAAGTATGGTTGTCTGACTACCCGATGCGCCGGCTTCTTCTTTAGCGATTTGAGGCCCAAGCACCATCCATGGCGCCATCATAAAAATTACAGACCCAGCCAACAGAACAAAGAATGACCGCACGGCAGCATTTCCTTGAATGAAAGAAATGCCTCCAAAGATTTCATCCCGCAATTTGCGTCGGTGAGAGTTCTGGCTTGGGGGGAGTTGTAGAGGCAACAGGGCAAGAAACCCTAACGCGTAGAGAGCTGCCTGTAACCAAAATGCACCTTCGATTCCCCATGTACTAATTGCGGGGCCAGCTGCAATAGGTCCGATTATCAAACCGAAATTATTTCCTATGGTGCTTATTGCAATCGCCCCTACCAATTTGTCACTCGGTACAAGTGTCGGCACGATGGCGGAACGCACAGGTGTGCCGAGGGCTATGAAAATCCCTGCAATAAACGAGCCAACGATGGCCCAACGGATTGTCATGTGGTCAAGTGTGATCATGGCTGCGATTGCAATGGTGATTATGAGTGCCCCGATTTGACTCACCATCAGAATGGCACGCCTATTCATGTGGTCACTCATTACACCGACAGGAAGAGAAATGAGGAGAGCCGGAACCCCCATGACAAAAAGGAGAAAACCGCTGATGTCTGATTTGGCTCCTAGTCCTAATGCCAGCCATACGAAGGCAAATCGTTGGGTGCTTTGCACCAAAATAAAGACGAAACTATTGAGCCACAGCAATCGAAATGGTTTAATTCGCAGCAGGTCTACTGGCCGAATCGCTCCATTGTCACTCACGGAGTCAATGGTGTCAGATGTGTCAATAAATCGTGTCACTGAAGGACTGAATAGAGCGATTCAATCAGTGCTCTATTCCGAGGGTTTTGCCAACGAGGTCCCATCTGATTCATGACGTACCCAAAACCAACCTTGACCTTCGGGTCGCAAAAACCTACAGAGCCACCTGCACCAAAATGTCCGAATGATTCAGTGTTTGGTCCAAATCCACGCTCAGGAATTGGTAGTTGAAAACCATGAGCGAAACGTGAAACTCGATGAAGGATTCTGTCGTCACCCATTGAGACTTCTGACGAAGTAATATCTAGCACTGCGGAGGGAAGCAAGGTCACGTTGTGGTGTGTGCCGCCGTGTGCAAGAGATGTGTACAACGTGGAAATGGCACGTGCTGAAGCATGAACGTTGGTACTAGGCATTTCAGCGAGTCTCCACGGTGCTGTATTCACTACGCCCGCACCGGAAAGACCAGAAGGGTTGGAGTACGTATTGAACTGAACAAGTTGTTCTTCATCTAACCCTGCAGGTTCCTCTTCTGGAAAAGGGTCGCTCGGCCATTCATAATCTGCGATTCGAGAATGCAGATGTGCTGGAGTCCCCAAATAGATCTCGGCGTTCAGGGGTGCCGCAATCATTTCTGTAATCAACTGCCCAACTGTTTTGCCGGTAGTGCGTCGCAACACTTCACCGACTAGGAACCCATATGTATTTACGTGGTAACCATGTGCTTGTCCAGGTATCCACCACGGTGTCTCTGCTGCTAACGACTCTGTCATTAGTTTCCAGTTGAACATTGAGTTGGCGGGCAGGCGAGTGCGCACTGCTGGTAGCCCTGCGCGATGTCCTAACAAATCTCGAAGCGTCAGAGTCTCTTTGCCATTGACCGCGAATTCAGGCCAAACGGAAGCTACTCGAGTGTCGTATGAAATGAAGCCGAGTGCAACACATTGGGCGGCAACGACCGCAGTTATGCCCTTGCCGATAGAGAACGCATTAACCAGTTGATCCTCTTGCCAAAGATGGGTCTTCTCGGGGTTAGAGAACCCGCCCCACAGGTCGACGACCTTCGCACCATTGACGGTGATGCAGACAGAAGCCCCAATTTCTCCATGTTCAGAAAAGTTGTTATTAAATGCATCACGCACTGCGTGAAACGCCGCATCACATATTCCGTGAACGGGCGTCGGCATTATTAGAGAGCTGACTTCTCCAGGATGTGAATACCGCAAGCAGATCCAAGACCAATGACGTGGGCAAGACCAACCTTGGCGCCTTCGATTTGGCGAGGTCCTGCTTCTCCACGCAAGTGATGGCACACTTCCCAGATGTTTGCGATACCAGTGGCCGCAATTGGGTGACCTTTCGACTCAAGTCCGCCTGACACATTGACAGGCATTGAACCGTCGCGCCAGGTTGCACCTGAATTGAAGAAGTCGACTGCGCCGCCTTCTTCACAGAGCATGAGATTGTCGTAGTGAACAAGTTCGGCAGTGGCAAAGCAGTCATGAAGTTCAACGAGGTTGAGGTCTGACGGTGAGACTCCGGCCTGTTCGTACGCTTGTTTTGCTGCAATGCGGGTCAATGTGTTGACGTCGGGAAGCACTTGGCAAGCCTCTTGGTACGGGTCACTAGTGAGAATAGAAGCTGACACCTTGATGGCACGACGTTGTTGTTCTAACGACAGTGTCTTCAACTTGGCACCGCTGACTACTACTGCAGCCGCTGCGCCGTCGCAGTTAGCTGAGCACATAGGACGAGTGTTCGGGTAAGAGATCATGATGTCGTTCATAATCTCGTCGAGTGACATGCGCTTTGAGTATGCAGCGAGCGGGTTCAATGTTGAATGCGCGTGGTTCTTTTCTGAGATTTTTGCGAACAGTTCAAATGTGGCACCGCCATATTTGTGGCCGTATTCCATTCCAACTTGAGCAAAGGTCCCCGGCATCGCTGCAGTACCGATAAGTCCATCAACGTTGGTGACTGATCCGAAACGACCAGATGGTGTCCATTCCTTGTTCTTTGACTTTGGAGCTCCGCCACCACCAAGGAGGCCAACACCAGCAAGTTTTTCAACACCAACGGCAAGGCCCATGTCGCATTCGCCTGCTTTGATAGCCATGATGGCGGTACGCAGTGCGGTGGCGCCTGTGGCGCATGCATTAGAAACGTTGTACACGGGAATACCGGTTTGACCGATTTGCTTCTGAATCATCTGGCCTATGCCACCTTGACCCATGAGGCAACCTGCAGCCATGACGCCGATGTCTTTCATTGTGACCTGTGCATCGGCTAGAGCAGCGATAACCGCTTCTGATGCAAGGTCAACTGTGTCTTTGTCGGGGTACTTGCCAAATTTGGTCATGTAAATTCCGAGGATGTAGATGTCGTCAGTAGCCATTGTGTTCTCCGTTATGTAGTGATTGTTGTAGTGGTGATATTAGGACTAATTACGCAGGCTCGTAGCCAAAACCAATAGCTTCGAGGCCGTTGTCGTCTGCGCCAAGTGAATAGGTAGTGAGTTTGACTTTCATACCCAGGGTTACCTTCTCTGGAGTCGGGTCAACGTTTGCAAGGTTGCCCCGCACGCTGGTGCCGCCACAATCGATGATTGCTGCAACGAAGGGGACAGGCACACCAGGCGCTGCGAACGTGACAATGGTGAAAGAACGCACAATGCCATCGTTGACTATTGTTACTTTTTTGAAATCGGTAGCGAAGCATGATGCGCATGCATTGCGGCGATCGAAATACCGAGCGCCACATTTGGTGCACTCGTTTGCGGTGAGATGGGGCTTGTCCCCGAGGACAAGGTAATCAACCAATGGAACTTGTGTGATGGTCATAATTTCCCTTAACTAATGAGCAGAGTCCTACCTTATGCCGTACGAGGGGGTGGGAACCGAGCCAGAGACTCACGAGGAGGTTCTAAGATGGGGTCGCAGAAACCATCTGTTCTTGGGAGGGAAAGCCGCATGGCGACTTGGCGAAATTGGGCAGGAAATCAGATCGCTCATCCGCAATCAATAGAGTCTCCTCGCAACGTGACCGAGTTGGCAGCAGTGGTTGCAGACGCATCTTCTCGGGGTCAGAAGGTAAAGGCAGTTGGCTCTGGCCATAGTTTTACGTCGGCGGCAGCCACAGACGGCCGCATGATTCGGCTCGACCATCTGAGTGGCATTTCGCACGTGGATCGCGCGAAGAATCAAGTCACAGTGGGGGCGGGAACGCGACTGTCTGATCTGAACCCTCTTCTCCACGCCGAAGGTTTGGCGTTAGCAAACTTGGGCGATATTGCCTACCAGACCGTGGCCGGAGCAATCTCTACGTCAACACACGGCACAGGAAAGGCACTCACGGGACTCGCAGGTCAAGTTGTTGCCATGACATTGGTCAACGGCCACGGTGAGATTGTCGAATGTTCTGAATCATCTAATGCGGACATTCTTGATGTTGGTCGTGTGTCAGTTGGGGCGTTAGGAGTGATTTCTGAATACACACTCCAGGCGGTTCCGTCTTTTCGGCTCCGAGCGTTAGAGCAACCGATGAGGCTTGACGATGTTCTGGAGAGTGCTCATGAATTAGCGGCAGCACATGATCACTTCGAGTTCTTCTGGATTCCACATACAAAGTGGGCGCTGACTAAGCGCAACAACCGAACTGATGATGAATTACAACCGCTTCCGAAGGTCAAAGGTTGGATTGAGAAAACATTCATGGAGAATTATGCGTTCGGTGCGTTGTGTCGCGTAGGTCGGGCCCGACCATCTCTTATTCCTCGCCTAGCTACAGCGTTGCCCTCGTCTGGCTCTCGTGAATATGTGGATCAGAGTTTCAAAATTTTCGCCAGCCCACGTATCGTTCGTTTCTATGAGATGGAGCACGCGTTGCCCGTCGAAGCTGTTGCACCTGCTCTAAGAGAGATCCGCGCAATGGTCGAACGAAAGGGCTACCTACTGAATTTCCCCGTTGAAGTTCGCTTCACAAAAGGTGATGACGTTGCACTGTCAACTGCGTATGGCAGAGAATCTGCATATATCGCAGTCCATGTGTACAAGGGCATGGAGTGCGAACCGTTCTTTCGCGATGTGGAAGACATTTTACGGGGTTATGACGCTCGACCTCATTGGGGCAAAGTTCATTATCGCGAAGCCGAAGAACTGTCAGCCTTGTATCCACGTTGGAACGATTTCATTGCGCTGCGTAATCGTCTAGACCCACTACGTACGTTTTCGAATGCCTATACAGACACTGTCTTTGGTAAATAAAAGTTAGAAGCAGATGTCTTGTGGGCGAACAGGGCAGCGATCAATTGATTTTCCGGTGGCGTTACGAATGGCAGCAACTATCGCCGGAGTAACTGAGATACACGGAGCTTCACCAACTCCCTTGGCACCCATAGGTGCTTGTGGGTCTGGCTCTTCAATCATTGAGATCAGAACTTGTGGTGCGTCGAGAGCAGTTGGCAGCAAATAATCAGTAAAGCTTGGGTTACGAACTATTCCGTTTGTAACAATGATTTCTTCCATCACGGCTAGTCCTAAGCCCTGAGCAATTCCACCTTCAATTTGTCCGATAACAGACATGGGATTGAGCACTCGCCCTACATCCTGGGCTGTAGCAATTTGCACAACTTTGACTAATCCGAGTTCGACATCGACGTCGACAACGGCACGGTGTGCGACGAAAGCGAACGCCACGTGGCAATTGCCTTGACCATTATCGTCTAGATCTTGCGTAGGGCGGTGGTGGTATTCAAATGTTTCAGAGACGGTGAAATTTGTAGAGGCTTCTTGGACGGTAATACGCAACGATCCGATGGTGTCAACAACGTCCGTGTCGTCGATGGCAAGTCGAAGAGGATCGATTCCGTGAAGTGCTCCGACGTGCTCAAACAAGCGCTCTCTCACCATGCGGCATGCCCCGTCCACTGCGCCACCGCTCATCCATGTTTGACGAGATGCTGAGGTGGATCCTGCTGAGCCGATCTGGGTGTCGATCGTGTCGTATGTGACATTGTCAACGCCCAGAACTGACCGAGCAATCTGTGGTGCAAGAGTGACAAAGCCTTGGCCTACTTCACTTGTTGCAAATTTCAATTCGACAGAACCGTTGGTCAGAGTGCAACGTGCTGTTGAGTAGTCATCGAAACCTTCGCTGTACATAAGGTTTTTCATGCTGACTCCCCAGCCAATACCGCGAACTATGTTTCTGCGGTCAGCTGTACGTCCCGAACCTCCAGGCAGATCTAATTCATGCGGATGCGCTTCCATTTCGCGGGGCAACGGCATGGCTGCGGTTTCCCGAATGCAACGTTCTAGGGGAGCAACGCTCTCAAGAACCTGTCCGGTAATCATCGTGTCGCCGGTGTGAATAATATTTCGCAGACGAATCTCTACCTCATCAATACCTGTGGCGACTGCAAGTTTGTCCATTTGGCCTTCGTGAGCAAAGCAAGCCTGCACAACTCCGAAACCACGCATCGCGCCACACGGAGGATTATTGGTGCGAACGGCGTATCCGTCAACAATTGCATTTGGACATTGGTATGGCCCTTGAGTATGAGTGACGCCGTTGATGAGAACTGCTGAAGACGTTGACGAGTACGCACCACCATCAAACACAAATCGTGCCTCTATCTTTACGATGCGTCCGTCAGTATTGGCATGATGGCGCATCCAGATTTGAGCAGGATGACGATGAACGTGACCAAAGAAGCTTTCTTCGCGGCCGTATTGCATCTTGACAGGACGACTGGTCCGCATAGCTAAGAGAGCTGTGTGCACCTGCAAACTTATGTCCTCACGTGCACCAAAGGCTCCGCCGACACCGCCGAGAACTAGGCGAACTTTCTCTTCAGGAAGAGCTAAACATTTCGCCATTTGTTTGCGATCTTCATGAAGCCATTGGGTGGCCACAAAGACTTCTATTCCCGCACCGTCGTGATCGGGGATAGCCAGAGCGGACTCAGTTCCAAGAAACGCTTGATCTTGCATTCCAATGTCGTACGTGCCTTCAACGACAATGGGTGCTGTTGCGTTGACGTCCCCATGGATGATTTGTTGGCGTCGGATGATATTCCCATCAGGATGAATAGGTTCGCGCGCTTCGTCTATGGCATGTTCTGGGTTTGTTAGTGGTGTGAGAACTTCGTAAACGACCACAATGGCTGCAAGTGCCCTTCGACACGTTTCAGGATGGTCCGCGGCGACTGCTGCGACCGGTTCTCCCATGTACCGAACAAAGTCTTTGGCAAACACTGGTTGGTCTTCACTGATGAGGCCGTATGTCAATTGTCCTGGAACGTCTTCTGCAGTGATCACACATTCAACGCCTGCAATCTTCCATGCGCCTGAAAGATCGATCGAGATAATTCGTGCATACGGATGGGGAGATCGAAGTGTCGCTCCCCACAACATGTTCTCTGCATGTAAGTCAGAAGAAAAAGCGAAATCACCTTGCACCTTGGATACGCCGTCAGGGCGTAATGCACTCGACCCGAGAATGTCACGTTGTGTTTTAGTAATTGTCATGACGCAGTGCTCTTACGTATAGAAATGACTGAATCAACTGCTGCGAAGATACGGCCATACCCTGTACAACGACAAATGTTGCCCGATAGCGCTTCTTTAATCTCTTGCTCGTTTGGCGTTTCATTGTGGTCCAGAAGATGGTGTACTGCCATCACGAGTCCCGGTGTGCAAAAGCCGCACTGCACTGCACCTTCGGATACAAAGGCTTGTTGTACGTCTGTAAGTGATCCGTCTTGGTTCAAGCCTTCCACCGTGGCAATCTGTGTTCCTACTGCGGTTGCAGCCATAATGAGACAGCTGCATACGGCAGCATTGTCTACATACACCGTGCAACTACCGCATTCGCCTTGTTCGCATGCCCCTTTAGAGCCAGGTAATCCGAGTCTCTCGCGAAGGACATACAAGAGGCTTTCGCCAATCCATGCATCAGATACATGGCGATCTTCTCCATTTATGGTCAGCGTGTAATGCTCAAGCTCGCTCATCTTTGTACCCCTCGTAGTAGTAGTCGAGTAGCCAGCACGCCGACTGCGTGTCGTCGATACTCTGCCGTAGACCGGTGATCATCGATAGGGCGGGACTCTGCACGCACGCGTTCACCGAATTCTTGTGCCACTGATGGAGTCACATTCTCAAGTCCGACGGAATTGATCCACGCCTCGGATTCCGAGCCACGAATAATAGTGGGCCCAACTGACCCGAGGGCGACGCGTACATTGCCATCATGAATGGCAAGGCACACTGAAGCAACTGAGATAACCATTGCGTTACGAACACCCACTTTGGCGTACCCTTGCCAACCATTTGTCAAAGGAATAGTGACACCGGAGATGATTTCATTCGGTAGGCGAGAGTTTCTCTTAGGTCCGACCATGAACTCTGCAAAGGGGACTGATCGGCTGGTCGTTTCAGAGTGCAAATGAACAATTGCGTTCAGCGCTGAAAGTACGGGCAGCGAATCTCCAGCAGGTGAACATGTACCGAGATTGCCTCCCAATGAACCAGCTGCGCGTATCTGTGGCGAGCCAACAGTTCTAGCGGCTTCTGCGAGTGCGGGCAGGGCCTGGGCAAGTTCTCCATGCTCCATCGTTGCGTAGGGGACAGATGATCCGATGTGGACGACACCTGACTTGTTATCGATGTTCCAATGTTGGAACTCAGGAATCTTACGAAGAGAAATAACCGTCTCGGGGTGTCTGTGATTGAAATTAACTTCAACCATTAGGTCTGTCCCGCCAGTTACGAGATGCGCACTTGGATTATTTGAGAGAAGCCGTGTGGCGTCTGTAAGAGAAGAAGGAATGAATACTGGCATAGCTACGTCAAGGCAAGTTTCTTATGGAGTTTGGCGGATGCTTCAGAAGCTTTGGTTCTGATTTCATTCATATCGAATTGTGTGGGAGATCCATTCTTGACAACCAATTGACCGTCAACACGAACATCAACACACCGGATGCCTGGTGTGAACGCGACATGCCATGGGCTATCTACTTTGTCGTAAGACCATGTAACAGTGTCGTTAACTATCTCAGGGAAGAACTTTTCTGCGGTATGTAACCACTTCCAGACAGTGTCTGGTGATTGGGTCACATCAGACTCACGTAGACGAACGTATGCCAATCGCGCTTCTTCCAACATGTCAGCACCGATACCATCTGTTCCGATAGCGACATCATTAGTGAACCGAAGAGGATTCCCATATCCGACTGAGTTGTTCATATTTGAACGCGGGTTATGAACGATAGTTCCAGCAAGCTGACGATCAAGGTGCACTGCATGGACTAGCAGCCAGCTGTCCTTGGCTCGACTCTGAAGTCGAGCACCCGCTTCTTTGTCGTCGATCCCCTCGGCTACATGAATATGTACACCTGTATTCATTGATTCTGCCAACGATGAAGCGCGGTCAAGAGTCTCATCCGAACATGTAAAGCAAGCATGCACACCCACCATTCCGCGACCGCCAGCTTGTAGGAAACGTTCGTTTTCGCGAAGACCCCGAGCTGCACCTTCGGTCATGGGAGATAGTGGGCTTACCTTCGAATGCAGGGTTGACCCATCCCAACGATCCGTAATTCCGTACGACAAATTCGTCTTGACCCCAATCATCGAACAAGCATCGGCAATGACATCCAGGCTGCCGTCTATGGCTAGCGGTGATTCGTGATGGTCGACGATGGCGGTCGTTCCATTACACAACGCCTCTGCTGCACCAAGAGCCGCAGACCAATACAAGGTATCTAGGTCAAGGGCAACATCTAATTTCCACCATACATTTTCCAGTATTGAAAGAAATGAATGTGGCGACACGGTAGGTGCCGGCATGCCTCGTGCAAGAGATGAATACAAATGATGGTGAGCACAGACCATCGCTCGAGTCTCAAAGGACATCGTTAATCCAGTTCCACTCCGCGTTGAGCAGTGATGCGGGTATAAACCTCTGGTCTGCGATAACGGTCAAAGTCGAAAAGAGTCTTTGTGTACTTCTGGCACCAATCCATGTCGCAATGGGCGACAAGTAGTTCGTCGTCAGTGGTTAAAGCTTGGGCAATGATCTGACCCGATGGCGCAACAATCATGCTTTGACCAAGAGAATCAACACCTTCTTCAACGCCAGCTTTCGCTACGCCGACTACCCAGGTTCCATTTTGGTAGGCGCCCGACTGCATAACGAGTGCATTGTGAAAACCCTGCAATATGTCTTGACTCGGATCTGGGATGTAATGAATTGGCGTGTTGTATCCACACAAAATAAGTTCAACACCTTGAAGACCCATGACGCGGTATGACTCTGGCCAACGACGGTCATTACAGATCATCATCCCAACGCGTGAACCAAATGCATTCCAGACTCCGAAGCCCTCATTTGATGGTGTGAAGTAATAACGCTCTGCATGTTGGAAAGCACGATCAGGTTCATGCTCTTCATGACCAGGAATATGTACCTTGCGATACTTTGCTACAACGGTTCCGTCTTTCTCGACAAGAATCTGCGTGTTGAAGCGTTCACCGTTGTTTGTCAGTTCCGCATAACCGAGACAGAAACCGATGCCCAATTTTTTCGCTTCTTTGAAAAGCGGAGCCGTTACGGGTGATGGCATTTCTGTTTCGTAATAATGATCTGTTTCAGAGATGTTTTTAACGAACCAGCGTGGAAAAAATGTGGTGAGAGCTAGTTCGGGGAAAACCACAAGATCGCAGCCGGCTGCGTGGGCCTGGCGAAGTAACGCGATAAGGCGTGTTACCACTTGTTCACGCGTGTGCTCACGTTGGATGGGGCCTAGTTGTGCAGCACCGATGGTAATAATTCGAGTCATGAGTCAAAGACCTCAATGTGAGAGAGCTCGATAAGGACTTGAAGCAAGATGTTTGTTCCTAACACCATGTCCTTGGGTTCAGTGAACTCTGCGGGGTTGTGACTAATGCCTTCAACGCTTGGCACAAAGACCATGGCTGATGGACAAACGCGAGCAAACATCTGTGCGTCGTGTCCAGCACCGCTTGGCATGCGAACAACTGAAGGCGAATGAGAAGCAGAGATCTTTTCGACGATGTCAATAACTTGTGGATGAAAGACCACCGGCTCGAATCGCGCCAGATATCGGGTAGAAATTTCAACACTTTCGCTTTGCGACAATGATGTGACGAAGTCTGTGATCTCTTTTTCGGCCTTTTTAAGTTTGCGTTCATCAGTGTTGCGAACGTCAAGTGTCATTACGGCTTTGGCGGGAATGACATTAATTAAGTTAGGAAAGAGATCAACTTTTCCTACTGTGCAGACCTGATGTCCTCCGTAACGATCAGCTAAGTCTCGAAGGAACACCGCAATCTTTGCCGCTACATAGCTTGGGTCTTTACGCATATTCATAGGTGTTGTGCCTGCGTGGTTCGATTGCCCTGTGATGGTGACTTCTTGCCAACTAATGCCTTGCACTCCGGTGACAGCACCGATCCTTACATTGGTCTTTTCCAAAACTGGGCCTTGTTCGATGTGTAATTCAACAAAAGCATGCGGCGCAAAGCCAGGACACGGTGTGGCGCCGTTGTAACCAATTCGTTCTAATTCGTCTCCGACTCTCGCTCCGTCGATTCCGACGATGTCGAGAGCTTCCTCTATCGCAAGGCCACCGACATACACAAGAGATCCCAACATGTCAGGTGCAAATCGAGAACCTTCTTCGTTGGTAAAAATTCCCACACTGATAGGGCGTGTCGGCACAAATGAGGACTCTTGCAACGTTTCAATTATTTCAAGACCAGCTAGGACTCCCAGATTCCCGTCGTATTTTCCACCTGTACGAACTGTGTCGATATGAGATCCAGTCATGACAGGCGATCCTTTGCCCACATTCCAAGTACCAATGACGTTTCCTATGACATCTGTTGTCACTGTCAGTCCTAATTCATGCATCCAACCGACAACCAGGTCTCGACCCGCGGCATCTTCGTCCGTCAGTGCCAGGCGGGCACAGCCGCCACCGTCAATTGCGCCGATGCTTGCAAGATCCATAATTCTTTGCAGCAGACGACCTCCGTTGATCGGGGGCATCACGGGCGACGTCGAAGTGGGCACTCCCAAAGTGTACGAAATGTAAAGGTCAAAAGCCTGAATGATAGGGACCTGAGGACCCAGGCCGCCGCTAAAACGGCTCTCAGCAGTCTGATGAGCCTAGGGTTGCTGCGATGAGTGGGGGAGAGTTGGCCTGGATTGCCGGGTGCATAGCTTTTTCCTCGTTTGCTCAGACTCTTTCCGGCTTTGGTTTCTCTCTCCTGGCCGTACCTCTGATGACGTTGGTGGTGAGCCCTCGTGATGCCGTGGTTGTGGCCACGATTCTTGCTTCAGTGTCCACTACTTCTCAGTCTCTGATTGACCGAAAGCATGTGGACCGGTCGATCGCTAAACGACTGATCTTGGCCTCGTATGCAGGGATGCCCTTCGGATTGTTGGCCTTTATTTTCGTCTCTGAAACAGGATTGCGACTTGTACTTGGAATAGTCGTAGTGACCGCGGCCATGCTGCTTCTTCGTGGTTTCCACTTGAAAGATGATTCGCATCATTTTGATTGGCTGTTGGGCATGGTGAGTGGATTCCTCTCCACTTCGACATCTACTAATGGCCCACCGTTAGTTTTTCTCATGCAGGCCAGACGACTAGATCCGGCAACGTTCCGAGCAACGATCAACACAGTGTTCGCCGTTGTTAACCTCGGTGCTCTTGCCTTGTTCGCGTCAGCTGGAAAAGTAAATAGCAACAACTTGTCTGGTGTCGCAGTTGCATTACCTGCACTGGGAATCGCAATAGCCGTTGGTTATACAGTGCGTCGGCACATCACGCAAGAACGGTTTAATTCGTTGGTGATTGTTTTGCTGTTTCTTTCGGCAATAAGTGTTGTTGTATCAGCTTTTACGAACTAATCGTGGCCAAACATCATTAGCCATTGTTCACGAGTGCGTGGACGAAAAACATAGTTGTTCTCTTTCACATCCGAAAGGCGCGCAGCGGACGGTGCCGAATACTGATGCCCCGGTAACACCACCGTGTCATTTGGTAGTGATGCCAAAAGCGTCAAACTGTCGTACATGTCTGACACATTTGACCCGGGTAAGTCAGTGCGCCCACATCCATCAAGAAATAATGTGTCTCCAGAAATAAGGCAGCCGTTAGTAAGGAAGCATTGACTCCCTGGAGTGTGGCCAGGTGTATGCACGCATGTGACTTCTACATTGCCAACAGAAATAATGTCTCCCGCATCATGAACCATTAAGTCCTTGTCAGAGATCCCGGTTGTCTTCAGAACCCACGGGGCTTCGTGACGATTGACATGAATCGGAACGCTCACTCGATCCAGCAAAGCTGCCACACCTTCAATGGTGTGACCCATCATTGAACCTCCGACGTGGTCAGGGTGGTAGTGGCTTGCAAGTACACCCGTCACGGTCATCCCGTCGGCCTCAGCAATGCCGAGCAAGTCATCAACCGCGTACGCCGGGTCCACGATTAGGCACTCTTTTGTGTTGGCATCGCCAACTAGATATGCAAAATTAACCATTTGATGCGCGATGGGGTTCTGGGAGCCGAAATCCCGCCCGCTGAGAAGTTGTCGGAAATAGAACGGATTGTCGTCTTGTGTACTCACACACAGCAGAATAGAACAATGACAAGTGATGAACGACTTCGAGCCGGGGATCTGGTGGCAATTGGGCGCTACCGAACAGTGGTTTCTCAGGAATTTGCCGACTCAATGGAGCCTGGTGACCAAGTTCTGGCGATGTCTCATAACGGAGAAATGCGTCGGTTGCCCAATGCCGTGGTTGGTCTTGTTGAATATGCCGTTACCGCGGCGTCCCAAGCGTTCACTGAACTGTCTTTCGTTTCCGATGCTTCTATCAATCTCTTTTTTCAACTAGCAGCCGATGCCCTGGAGGACGAATCCACGTTCAGCAAACTGCGTGAAGCAAATGAACGTGATGAAGAGTCTGCTCGTGCACGGGGTCGCTCTGTAACGCGACTGGTGTTGTCAGAAAATATGAGACGCGACATGATCTCAGCATTACTTATGTGGAGAGACGTTCCGATGTCACGTGATTCTCTTGTTTCTCAAACAAAGCACACAGGTTGGCTAGTAGAGCAACGCTCTGCGCCACTCGGAGTATTGGGGTTTGTGTTCGAAGGTCGCCCGAATGTATTTGCTGATGCTACGGGTGTCCTGAAAGGCGGAAACACCGTGGTGTTTCGAATCGGGAGTGACGCGTTAGGAACTGCGACAGCAATGATGGACCTTATTGTTCGTCCATCGTTGCTTACAGCGGGCCTTCCTGTCGATGCGGTATTTTTGTTGAATTCACCAGAGCATTCAGCTGGCTGGGCACTTTTTTCTGATTCTCGTCTCAGTCTTGCTGTCGCACGAGGTTCTGGTAAAGCAGTCGCTGAATTGGGTTCCATTGCTCAACAATCTGGCGTACCGGTCAGCCTGCATGGCACAGGCGGGGCGTGGATGCTGGTCGGTAAGGACGCTGACCTCTCACGTCTCGAGTTGTGTGTGTTTCACAGTCTCGACCGAAAGGTGTGCAACACCCTGAATGTTGTGTGTGTGCATCGTCATCTTGCCTCAGTTCATGTACCGATCATTATGAAGGCTGCCGAGAATGCAGCGTCTGCGCGAGGCAGCCGCCCACGAATTCATGCGGTGCAGGGTGCAGAGCAATATCTCTCGACGGTCGAAGAGATTATTGTCCATCGGTCAGAGGGGCAGCAGAGCGAACCTCAAGTGACTATTAGCAGTGTTGAATCTTTGTACACAGAGTACGAGTGGGAAGAGAATCCCGAGTTTGCAATTCTGATTGTTGAATCACTCGATGAAGCGATTGACTTATTCAATAAATACAGCCCACAATTTATCGCAAGTATTATTTCTGAAAACGAATCCGAACAACAATCTGTGTGGGCTTCCACTAATGCGCCGTTTGTAGGCGATGGATTTACTCGTTGGGTCGATGGTCAGTTTTCATTGCTTCGACCTGAACTCGGACTTTCGAATTGGGAAAACGGCCGCCTATTTGGCCGTTCAGGAGTCTTGTCGGGAGATTCCGCCTTTAGTGTGCGATTACGCGCTCATCAGGTGGACGACAACCTCCACCGTTAGGGGATTAATTTCCCTAACAACCAGTTAACGAATCGATTCTTGCGGCCTGTTCGCTTTTCGGTTTCGTCAGCTCGTTCCGTTAGACGCAAGATTGAATTGATTCCGACGTAGCGAAGAGGTTCTGGTTCCCATCGGGGAGACACATGATTCACGATTGGTAACGGATAGTGGTTATCCGGTGTACCAGTAATGGAAATTGCAAGTTCCTTTGCTGCTACGTAACTAAACGCCACACCGTCGCCGACATAGCCACCGAGTGACGCAATGTTGCTCTCGTGATCTATTTGCGCTGAAGTGAACCAATCTCGATGAACGCCGAGTGCGCCACCCCACCGATGAGTGACAGCGACATCGTCTATAGCTGGAAACATCTCACGCATTGATTCCTCAATAAGTGAGTGAATGTTTGCATTGTTGTCAAAATGAGATCCGATGCGACTCGCATACTTGTACGGGGCACCCCGTCCGCCAAATGCGATCCGTCCGTCTGCGGTTCTTTGGGCATAGATAACCAAGTTGCGCCCATCTGACACGGTTTCTCTATTGCTCCAGCCGATGTCTTTCCATTGAGAAACACTCAATGGTTCCGTTGCAATCATGTATGAGTACAGCGGAGCTACATCTCGCCGGTACTGCTTCATTCGGGCGGTGAACCCCTCTGTTGCTCGGATAATCCATTTTGCATCAACAGAAACAGAACCTTTGGACGTGTCGGCAGAAACTCGATGAGATGTGATGTGGCTAACACGGGAAGAACCGAAAAACTGAACGTTTCTGGAGAGCAGTTGCTCAACCAGGCCATCAACCAACTGCGCTGGCTGCAACGCTGCGCAATGAGGGCTATATGAAGCACCTAGAGAATCTTGAATGCGCACGCGATCCTCTGCCTGATCTGGCGTTAGGTAGTCCATGAATGAATCGTCAAAACCGAAGTGACGAGACATCGCAATGTTCTCTCTGATTCTGTCAAGTTGTAACTGGTTCGATGCGAACGACAGTGTTCCGCCTTTATGCCATCCACATTCAATATTTGAATTGGCAATGTGGGCTCCAATCTCATCGACTGACGTAACAAGGGCGTTTTGCAGATCTATTGCGCCTTGCTTGTTGGATTGAGCGGCAACAGCTTCTAGCGACATTGGACTGAAGGCACTACACCAGCCTCCATTTCGGCCGCTGGCTCCGAAGCCTGGTTGACGAGCGTCGAGGATGGCTATTGATAGGGAAGGGTTCAGATTAAGTAGATGGTGTGCCGTCCACAAACCGCTGTAGCCAGCACCAACTATGACCACGTCGTAAGACTGGCTAGAAGAGATTTCTGGAAAATTCCAATTCAATGAATTTTCAGACCAGAGAGATGGTGGCCATTGCGCAAATGCTTTCTCCATGACGCAAGATTAGGCGGAGATTAGATGCTGACGTTGTCGATCAATCTCACATCGTCAAACCACACAGCCACACAGATAGTTGTCCCCTCGTATGTAGTTGCAATTGGATTGAGGGTTAGAGAGTCGACAATCTCGATGTATTCGACCGTTCCAGCCGTGCTCGATTCGATTCCATTAGTGAAATGCTCCTGGATTGTTCTCGATGACATCTTTGTGGTTCGGCTCATTTTTGTAATTTCATCAAGCAGAACGTATATCTGAGGTGCTTGCGCTAGTTGATCTGGTGTCAGGCGTGCGTTGCGGCTGGACAAGGCAAGACCGTATTCGTCTCGCACTGTCGGCACGCTTACGATCTCACAAGAAATGTTGAGGTCCCGCACAACTTGGCGAATAACGGCTACCTGTTGAAAGTCCTTCTCTCCGAAATATGAGCCAGTAGGCGCAACTGCATTCAGGAGCTTGACTACAACTGTCGCTACGCCATCGAAATGGCCGGGACGATGCAGGCCCTCCATATTCTTGGCGATAGATCCAACTGAAATAATTGAGCTGAAACCTTCTGGGTACATCTCCTCAGGGTTGGGCACGAACAACACATCGATATTTTCACGTTCTGCAATCAAGAGATCCTGTTCAAGTTGACGCGGATATGCCTCAAGATCAGAGGCATTGTTAAATTGCAATGAGTTCACAAATATCGAAACAACAGTTCTCTGGTTCTCTGCAACACTGCGTCTAAATAGTTCAGCGTGACCCAGGTGAAGCGCTCCCATTGTTGGAACGAAGCCAATCGATTTTCCTGCTCTACGTTCAGCTGACGACCATTCCTGTATTTCCGAAACAGACCGAATGATTCTCATAAGTGATAGAAACTATTGGTGGAGTCAGGAAAGCGTCGATTCTGCACATCAGACACGTATTCAGAGACCGCATTGATTGAGAGGTGTCGAAGATTGCTGTACGCCTTGGCGAATGTAAACGACCTCTCTGATAGACCAAGAAGATCATGTAACACGAGGACCTGTCCATCGCAGTTCACTCCGGCTCCGATACCTATCGTAGGGAGTCCTGAATTGGCTGTTATCTCTGTTGCAAGTTCTGCAGGTACGGCTTCAATAACAAATGCACACACACCAGCCTCTTCCACTGCACGCGCGTCAGCCAAGATTCGATCTCGACTTCCAGACTGCTTTCCTTCGTTTCGTCCTTGAACTTTGTTGCCGCCCATGCGGTGATAACTCTGTGGAGTTAACCCAATATGCCCCATCACAGGAATATCGGCGCGAACAATTGCTTCAATTGCATCTCGGACGTATACACCGCCTTCAAGTTTTACAATTTCAGCGCCAGCTTTTATCAATCGGACCGCATTATTAACTGCATCATGAACGGAAGCTTGATACGAACCAAAGGGCATATCGCCAACAATCAAGGCTTTTGGTTTTACGGATGCGACCATCTGTACGTGGTACTCCATGTGATCCATAGATACGCCCAGAGTCGTTTTCTGGCCTTGCATAACGGTAGCAACAGAATCACCCACAAGAATCAGATCAACTCCGGCTTCATCAACAATTGACGCGAACGTCGAATCATACGCAGTGACCATCGTCAGTACTGCTGACGCATTTTTACGTTCGATTAGATGCGGCACGATGACCTTGACGCGGGAACTAGACATTGTCGGACCCTCCTTGAGCAATCAAGGCTATGGGAGAACGGCCGATTCGCGGATTGAACTGCTTGTTACCTACGAGTAGAGGACACGTATTTCGGATTCTGGGTCATGAGCCAACTGTGTGTCTATGTCAATCACTAATGTCGGGCGGTCATCGGTGTTGAATTGACTCCAACTTGGGTGCCCATGTGTGGCAAACGCGACGATTTCTGAAGCAAACCTGTCGGCTATGGCGGCACGCTCGACGCCTTCTCCGGTCATCATCTGAACACCCTCTGCGTCAAGATTGTCAAAAGCGAACGGGATATCGAGAGCATGACAACAACCGATGACGCCGCCGAACGCTGGCGATGGCCATGTGAACCAATACATCCAAGTTGGAGTGTCGTTTACAACACGACTTTCACACAAACGTTGTGCCGGCTGACGAAAGCCAGTGTCGGTACTTACTGCCGACATCAAGCCTCCTACAGATTCGCCTGGGCGAAGTGCTTTGTATATATCTTGAGCTTGTTGCGCGCGTGCTCCAAATATCTCTTCCGAGTACTCCTCCCATCGAGCTCTGTCAGCATTAATGATGGATTCATCGAAAGTGGACCACAACTTGTTTTCGTCTCGGTTTGTGCCGATAACAAGTGGAATCGCCGAACGAGCTGCAGCGCCGAGTATTTCAGTGGAGAGAGATGCTCCTCCTGCGGTTGGTGAGTAGAAATCAAAAGCCTTAGTAGGCGATGTCATTTGTGTTTGTTGTGTGGCAAGGATGTCCTCAACTGACATTGATTTAACGTCGGCGAGGGTCTTGACTCCCGCAAGTTCTACAAATTGTTTTTCCAATTCAATGGCACGTGGTTTGTCGCGAAGTTGTCCGATCGACGGGCTCATGGCCCAAGCTTTATGTGCAAGGCCATTTATCTCGGGACTAGCAAGCAATGAAACCACTGCTGAACCTCCGGCTGATTGCCCAAAAATCGTGACGTTATTGCTATTGCCGCCGAACACTGAGATGTTGCGCTGTACCCAACGCAAAGCAGACAACATGTCGAGTGTTCCGTAGTTGCCGTCTCCGAGGAAACCTAATGGCCCGAGGCGATAGTTAATGGTTACAACAATTGTTTCCCGTGACGCCAAAGATGCCCCGTGATACCAAGCGACCGAGCCGGCCCCATTTGTATAAGCACCGCCGTGAATCCAAACCAAAACTGGAAGTGCCATTCCCTCTGTAGGAATTCTTGGCGTAAATACATTGAGGTTGAGGCAATCTTCTTTCATTTGTGATGCATCCATATTGAGAGCCATCTCGAGCATTCCGGGAGTCTGCGGGCAAATAGGGCCGTACGCGGTTGCCTGATAGTTGTCATCCCAAGAAGAGATGTCCACTGGATTTTCTAATCGATCCGCGGTAGCAAAGGGGATACCAAGAAATTCACAACTCCCATGCGGCGAGATGAGTCCGGAAAGGGTTCCACGGTCAGTTGCAATGGTGTGAAGCTGATTCTGCATGGCAATACGGTACCTCTGGTTAGCGGCCAGTTCACTAGCGTGTGCACTATGTTCAAACATTTAGCCGGTCGTATTTTTGTTGACCTAAACAGGAGACTGTCGTTCTGGGCTTCAACGAGTGCAACAGATTCAAGAGGAAAACGCTTTGCGACATTCGGTGATCGCAGCATGATTATGTGGAAGCCGACCACGATCTTTAATGAGGAATACATCTCCATTGGTCACGACACTTTGATTGGGCCTGATGTTGCTTTGTCAGCAGGAATGGTGCCGGGCCAGAAATGCATTTCAGCAATTGTCGTATCGATTGGGGACCGCTGTCTCATAGGCCGAGGCAGTGGCATTGTTGGACATTATTCGATCACAATCGGAAATGATGTCTGGACCGGACACCACGTGTACATCACTGATCAGAATCATGGGTATGAGGACGTTTCTCGACCTATCTCGCAACAGTCACAACCAGAATGCGCTGTTGTAATCGGAGATGGCTCATGGCTCGGACACGGAGCAGTTGTGCTGCCCGGAGTCACAATCGGAAAACACGTTGTGATCGGCGCGAATGCTGTGGTGACCCACGATATTCCTGACTTCTGCGTTGCAGTTGGTTCTCCAGCACGCGTCGTGCGGCGTTATGACACCGATTTAGGTTGGGTGACTGTCGACTAGACCGACAAGTCGTATGGAGTTTGACACGTCTTCATGTCGTTCTCGCGTGCAAACTTACTGATCCGTTCGCTGATGGGCACACCTTCGACTTCACTTTCGGCAAAGAATGGACGAGTAGTTGCACTCTGCAGAGCCTTTGCAAATGCTCGACGATCTGAGATGTACGTGCGGTAATCAGCAATCCATTTCGGCACTAACTCTTGTCCTTTGGCGTCGGCTGGTTTATCAGCCGCAATCAAATTGATGGCGGCTTCCAGTGCGTCAGTAGCTGCATCCACCAATTTGGACTTTGCTTTAAGCGCAGAAGGATCATTGGCTTTCATGGGTGTTAGATCTTGAAACGAGAACCGAATATCTTCTGCTGCTTTGCAATGGGCTTGGGATCGAACTTGCCACGCTGAGTCGTTGATCTTGTTAAAACTCTCTCGAGGCGCGAATCCGAATGCATAGACCCACATGCCTGCAATAACAACGCAAATGGCGGTGAGAAGAATTCGAGTAAATCGGCGAAGAAACACGAGTTGAATGCTACGCCGTAGGAGTCTTCATTTGCGGTCGCCAGCAGAGCGTCAAATGACACACTGCACACGCCACACCCACAGGCAGTGCAAAAACACCAAGTGACTGATTGATGTTCCATGCGCTGTCAATAGAGAATGATCCTGGGCCAGTCACTGCGACAGCTGTTGCCACAGCAATGATCGACGCGCAGTATTCCCAACCTCCGTTCGGCAAGAAGATGAAGTAGCCGACACGGGCGTGGACTGTGATTATCGCTACTGCCATGAGCGCAATAACTGCAACACAGGTCAGGGGAGTTGCTAGACCGAGGGTTGACCCGACGCCAGCGAGTATTTCTACAGACGCAGCAATCACGGCTTGTTGTTTCGCCCATTTCATTCCGATGCTTGAAAACCAAGAAGTGGTTCCAGCGATACCTCTCGCCTTATTGATTCCGTGATACGCAATTGATGTTCCCATCGAAATACGCAAAATCGCCATTGTCGCGTCAATCTTGTTCATGCTGGAACTCTAGATGGCTGCTTTCCGTTGCGCAGTGCTGGCAGAATAGCCAAGTGTTATTGCGTGATCGGACTTTTACCCCCTGGCCGGTCGTATTGGCATTTGGATTACTGGGAATTCTCGGTTCTTGCTCAGATAACTCTGATTCCGTGTGTAGTTCGAGTAGTTCCATTTCAGATTATGTTGCAGGCTTCTCACAAGGTTTAGATAATTTCTCCGAAGACCGCTATTCCCAATTACGCACACAATCAAATTCTGTGTACGAGAGGGCTGTCAATGCAGTAACAAGTGAGTCGGTGTCTACCGAAGCGACAGCAATCGCCAAGAAGGTCTCCGTCTTTATCTCAGTGATGGAAACTGTTGACTGGGATGTCAATAGAGCGTTGGATATTTCAGAAGCTCTTGCAGCCGCTGTAGACCTTGGTTCTGAAGCGTCTCTCCGTGACGCAAACACAGTTGAAGCAGCGATTGTGTCCCGATGCGGCATGCCATCGACTATCGCGCCACCTAATGAGGCTGAAGTTACGCTGCCCATGAATCCGATTCAGAGTCCGACAGCAACAGACCCAACGATGAACACGGTGAATGATTCATCTGAATTGTCTGTGATCGGAAAGATGGTGGCAACACAGTTCGGTCTTACAGTTTCAGATGTTGAAGCTTCCTGCTTAGGTACATCGTTGTCGGGCATTTACGATGTCAGCGGCGCTAATGCCAATAACTCGCAATATCAGAGTCAGTTTCAGCGTGCATTTGACTCTTGCGGAATCATCTTTACAGTTCCGAATCAATAGCGACATGAAGATGTCGTCACCCTCTACAATCGAGTAGATGGAGATTGTTTTTGTTCGTCACGCGGAGCCGGAGTGGGTCCGTGACAAATTGAATGTCGACAATCCTCCGTTGACACAACGCGGTCACGAACAGGCGTCCTTGTTGGGGAAATGGGCATCGACTGAACATTTTGATGAGGTGTTCGTGTCCCCACTTGTTCGAACACAACAAACAGCAGCTCCGATACTTGATTCTTTACAGATGGACCTTGTGATTGCTCCGTGGTTAGAGGAGATTCGTAACCCAATCTGGCACGGAACCCCAGAAGAAAAGGCGGTCGAGGCCTACAAGACAGAGAAGGCAAAACCATCTCACGAACGGTGGGGAGGTCTTGAAGGTGGAGAAGCAGTATTGGACTTTGTCGAACGGATCAACGTGGGAATCAGTGTTTTTCTGGAAGAGCATGGCCTGGTCAGGGCAGAGACCAATTTGCCAATTTGGGAGAAGACATCTGCATTCCGTTCAGACATACGTGTTTTACTCGTAGCCCATGCCGGTACAAGCAGCGTCAGCATCTGTCACATGCTTGGCTTTCCTCCAACTCCTTGGGAATGGGAGAGGCTTGTCATCGGGCATGCCACTGTTAATCGGCTGGAACTCTTTGAAATCGGCGACGGGATGACATTCGGTCTCAGTCAGTTATCAGGTAACGAACATTTACCGAAAGATTTACGTACCTACTGAGTAGCAAGCAGTCCTATTCTCTGTCGTAGATTACGGTTATGACTGAACAACGGCCACTTGACCCTGATGCGCTAAAGATGTTTTCTTTTGGCATCTTTAGCAAACTCGAAGGCGCTGTAACAGCGGGAATGATTCACCTTGGCGATCGACTCGGGTTGTACGAGGTGATGGCTTCGTCAATCGATGGTGATACATCTGAATCGCTCGCAGCGAAGGCCGGGTTGCATGAACGTTGGGTGCGGGAATGGCTGCACAACCAAGTTGCGGCGCGCATAGTTAGCTGCGCTGATCTTTCGAACAATCATCCGATTTTTCATTTGTCACCTGAAGGTGTTGCGGTTTTGGCAAGTCCAAATCATCCTGCATACGGAATGGGGATGTTTCACAGGCTTCCACAGACAATGGGTTCTCTCAATGCGATGCCAGAAGCGTTCCGCACTGGAGTGGGACATAACTATGACTCGCATGGTCCAGAAGGTGCAGTGGGCATTGAGCGCAGTTTTGAACCATGGAATCAAAATTTCTTAATTCCATTGGTCATACCGGCTCTTGAAGGTGTGAAAGAAAAACTGGATGCTGGTGTTCGAGTTGCTGATATCGGGTGTGGTGCGGGCGGCGCTGCATTGTTGATGGGTTCAACGTTCCCGAACAGCACTGTTGATGGTTTTGATATATCAAAATTTGCTCTTGAACGAGCTGAAGAACGAAAGTCTGAGTCTGGAGTTCACAACGTTTCGTTTTTTGATCCTCGAGAGCATCCGATTGCAGATGACCATAGTTATGACCTCATCTGCACATTTGACTGCATCCATGACATGACAAAGCCCACCGAAATGATGAAGACAATTCGTAAGGCCTTAAAGAATGATGGCACCTGGTTGCTGGTTGATATTAAAGCGCAGGAGTCTCTTGAACTAAATGTCTCAAAGAATCCAATGGCATCTTTACTTTATGGAATCAGCGTTCTTAGTTGTATGTCTTCGGCGATGTCAGAGGCTGGTGGAGAAGGTCTCGGGACTTTAGGTTTGTCAGCTTCTCGAGCCGAGTCAATGGCTCGCGAAGCCGGATTCACTCAATTCAAGAAGCTCGATGTAGAGCACTCTGTGAACGCCTTCTACGAGGTACGTCCGTAGCTCTCAAACATCTACGTTCTCTTTCTCCTCACTGGATCGTGTGAAAAGAAAGAGAACAAAGACGATCTGTATTACGCCGCTGGTACTGGAAGTGGAGAAGTAACGCTGCATGCATCAACTGCTGCGACAACTGGAGTGGGGTCAATTGCGTTTCCACCAAGAGGATGTACTTCGATGTGAAGGTGAGGAGTGTTGGTGTCTCCTGTCTTGCCGACATAACCAACAACTTGACCAGCTTTTACTTTTGTGCCGATTGAGATGCCGTCAGCAAGTTTTTGCATGTGTCCGTAGAAGAAGTACGTACCGTCAGCTGTTGTGAGACGAACTCCGTTACCGGCAAGCTTGTCTGTGCCAACCGTGTAGAGCTTGGTGATCGTTCCATCAGCAACTGCATAGAGAAGGTTTCCCTCTTTAGCGAGGATGTCTACGCCGAGGTGCAGACGATCCGTTCCGCGGGGTGCATGCCAAGTGTTTTCATAGCTGCAGAGACCTTGAACAGGAAAGACTGAGATCGAAACCACAGGAGCTGCCACAAGGCCCAGCTTTACGGCAGTTTGTGTTGTCAAAGTGCCGGTTACGGTCAAGGTGTTTGCAGTTTGGTAGTTCAGAAGAGCGACGAAAGTTGCGCCACCGAACACTCCATCGGCACCACCTTTGACTTCTACGCCAGCATTGATCAGTGCGTTCTGCAATGTGCGGACAGAGTCGCCACGGTTTCCGCGAACGGGAAGAGATGATGGATTGAGAAGAGTAGAGGTGCTCGCAACAGTGGCAGGTGCAGGTGCAGGTGCAGGTGCAGGTGCTGCAACTGGTGCGATCAATGCGAGAGCAACGGCTGTCGGAATGTCCAGAACTCCAGTAGATATCAGTCCCTTGCTTGTCTGAAATGAAGAGATTGTTGACGTAGTGCCTGAACCAAATGCGCCATCGATACCGCCCTTTACATCCAAACCGGCTGCCTTCAAAGCCTTTTGTACTGCTACAACTGCATCACCTTTGGCCCCACGAACGGGAAGAGTTGAAGTTGTCAGTGGGTAGACGACTGCAGGAGTAGTGGTTGTGGTGGCAGCGACAGTTGTAGTTGTTGCCTGAACAGTAGTTGTTGAAGCTGTTGCAACTTTAAGAACATTTGCTGTTGCAGTATCGACAACACCAGTTGCCTTGAGACCAACAACTTTTTGGAACGACTTCAGTGCGCGTTGTGTTGCCTTGTTGAAGACACCGGTAGCTCCACCATTCAAAGAAAAACCATTACGCATGATTGCTGTCTGTACTGCAACAACGTGAGGACCCTTGTCTCCAAAAGTTGGTTGGCCAGGGGCAGTCTTTGCTGAAGATGAGGATGCAACAACGACCCCGGTCGATGCATGAGCACCAGCAGGGGCCATCACGAGTCCCATAGCAACTACTGCTGTTGCGATGATGATGCGACTGACGAAATGTGTGTGGTTGTGAGACATGTGTCTGCTCCCTGTTTTTGATCCGCTATAGGGATCGGCAGGTCTGAGCAGAACTTGAGGACTTTCTCACTAAAAATGTTTATATAACCACTATGAGTAGTGACAGTGATGATGTAATCACGTGGAGTGGTGGAGTTTCCATCAAGCAAATACGCCATTTCTTGGGAAATCCTGTGAGAACATGGATTTTGGAGCTTTCGAGCCCATAAGGAGGATTTCTATGAGATTGAGCACATTGTCGAGAAGCGTTCAGGGCGCCCGGGTGGTCGTTACGGGGGCCGGAAGCGGCATGGGACGAGCTACGGCGCACCTGTTTGCTGACGAAGGGGCCAAAGTACTTGTGGCTGATCGAAACCCTGAAACAGTCCAATTCGTCGTAGATGAGATCACCACGGCCCACGGACCTGGTTCTGCCTTGGGCTGTAGCGGCGACGTGTCGCAACCTTCTGACCGTCTGGCCATAGTCCGCACAATCGTTGAGGCGTGGGACGGTATTGATGTCCTTGTTAACAACGCTGGAGTCAGTCTTGTGTCGTCAGTTTTTTCTGATGACGAGATTTTCTTGAGTAACTGGGATCAGACAATCGCAATAAATGTCAGTGCTCATGCCCACATGATTCGGGCGAGTCTTCCGTATCTCTTGAAGGCACCACACGGGGGACGGATAGTAAATATTGCATCCACTGAGGCCATAGTGGCTACAGGCGGAATATCGGCGTACACGGCGTCCAAGCACGCAGTGATCGGACTCACGAAAAGTTTCGCCGTGGAACTAGGGCGACACAACGTAACCGTCAACGCAATTTGCCCGGGCCCAATTGACACGGCGATGACAGCCGGCATCAATGACGAAGCGAAAGAGAAATACGCGAAGAGAAAAGTTCCACTTCGCCGATACGGAACCCCAGAGGAAGTGGCGCACATAACCCTGAGTCTGTGTTTACCCGCATCTTCCTTCATGAACGGTGCAGCAGTCGTTGTCGACGGGGGGATGTCAATTAAGCACGGCTAAGGCTTTGAGTACCCATCATTAATTCCTGTAAAGCCAGATGGGTCGTGAGCGCCGAGCACCAGTGTTTCGAGTATTCCGATTCCGTTATGTATGGTTCCATCAGAGAGTGTGCACGACACTGAACTCAAAGTTTGCGTGTGCAAATTATGCATTTGTAACGGGTCTTCAACTGGAACCGAAAATCTGTCTCCGCCTGTGACGGATTCGCCTTTCCAATTGCCATGGTTCCATTCGGGATGGAGATAGCCGAGTCCGTTCATTTGGAAATGCACAAGAGGTGTAAAAACCAGTTCAGCTGAATCTTTGGCGAATTCGTACTTCAATGCAAACTTTTCAGCACGCCGAGTGCCGTGTTCCCAGGAATAGTCATACGACACTGAGTGTGCATGTTTTATGGTGTCTGGGCCGATCAGCATTGCTCCCGATTCATGCCAACGTTGACCATCGGCATATTCGTTGACATCGAATACTGTTCCGAATCCGTCGAACCACACGGGAGCCCATAGCCAATAGAACTGTGGCGCCAAATTGAGAGGCGCTCCCAGTTGAATGCGTTCGCCAACACCGCGCACGCCCCATGACCTGTCACGGGAACCGACTATGTCGCCCGGTGTGAGATCGGTTCGAACACCATCTACTTCTATCCATCCAGTCCATGTTCCTAGTTGTGTCAGACGTGTATAACTCATTACTTTTCTATTACCTGCACGGACAAGAAACGGCGGTTCTTCGTATGGCAAGGACGATGCTTCGAAGGTGATGTCGGCGCGGATTGCATGTTCTGGCGCGTCAACGGTTATGCGGTGCTTCTTCATCGGCACCACAACATCGACCTTGATTGGTCCAACAACGTTGCATTCCATGCGGTCCTCAGGAGCGCGACCAGATGCATGCACATTTACTTGTTCTCCATTACGCACCATACTGAAAGATGCATCAATCACGTGTCGGTTCGGATACAAGCCCATGGCAGCTGCAAAGAAAATTTTTCCATCGCGGGAATATCCGTTAAAGAAGTACCGGTCATAGGCACCCGGGTCGCCAGATTCGGTGTGGGCGATTGGTTCAGATGTTTGATGAATCGGGTAGTCGTCGAAAGATGTGATCATGACTGTGACCGTAGCCACTATCGAACAGTCGGCGCCAGACGGAGAGCAATGACGATGCTGTCGTACAGTGGTGACCGTGATAACCGTTTCTCAGAAAACGTTCCGAACTGTTATCGGGACAGCCTTGGGGTCGCTTTCCGTGATTATTTTTACTGGAGCCATGGTTCGGTTAACGGGCTCAGGGCTCGGATGTGCCGACTGGCCACGATGCAACGCAACTAAATTTGTCGACGTTTCGACGGGACATACATTGATCGAGCAAGCCAACCGATTGTTTACAGGAGTCGTGTCCTTCAGCGTTATTGCCGCAGTTTTACTTGCTCACTTTCGAAAACCAATGAGGAAAGATTTGGTGGTTCTCGCGTGGGGATTAGTGCTTGGCGTTTTAGTCCAAATTGTTATCGGTGGCGTGGTGGTACTTACCGGATTGAACCCGTACGCAAACATGGCTCACTTTTTGGTTTCTCTTTTATTGGTAGCGAACGCCTTCGTGCTTTTCCGGCGCTCAGGTCAAGAACCAGAAACATATTTTCGCTCAGGACCTCCACGTCTCGTCACGGCTATTCGATTGGTAGTGGGTAGTAGTGCGGTTGCGCTTGTTACCGGAACTGTCGTCACTGCCTCTGGGCCTCACGCAGGTGATGAGAACGCGGTGCGCTTAGGTTTTGCATTGACAAGTGTTGCGCGCGTGCACAGTGTGAGCGTGCTAATCACCATTGCACTCATCATCTTTCTTGCTGTTCGTGCCAAACAGCTGGACGGTGATGCCAGCACCACTGATGCAATTCAAGCATTGCTATTTGCTGCCGTATTTCAGGGTGCAATTGGATATGCCCAATATTTCACAGGTGTTCCCGTTGCACTAGTTGCTGCTCATATTGTCGGTGCAACCGCTTTGTGGTTTGCGGTGTGCAATCTTGCAGTGTCACCGTCACGCGGAACGATGTAAATGTCTACTTCAGTAGCAAATCGTAGAGATGATTGCAATCGTTCAATGTCAGCACACTTGGCGTTGTACTTAGCTTCACGGTAGTGATGCTTGTGTTTTCCACCATCATCCATAACGAACGTTCTGTACCTAACATATTTGCTAGATAAGCATTGATGACGCCACCGTGACATACGACAGCAATACACCCACCATCGTGTTGTGCAGCCAAAGAATTTATGCGCGTTGATACTCGTGAGCGAAAATTCTGGTCTCCTTCGGCGTTGGGAATTCCATCCCATCGGCCAGTCTTGGTCCATTCGACATATTCGGGATCGCCGGTAGCGGCACGTCTGCGAAATTCACCGTTACTCCAATCGCCGAGACGAACTTCTTCTAAATCTTCAAAAACACCAACCGAAAGGTTGTGATGCGACGCTATGGCTTCAGCTGTGTGGAGTGCACGTAGAAGATGACTCGAATACACAGCATCGATACGGGCTTCTGACAAACGTGCTCCGACCGCGATGGCTTGCTTCTGACCGATTTCGTGCAACGGAGGGTCTGCGCTTTCGGCGGACCCCGGAACTATGTCTGCGGATCGTCCGTGACGGATAAGCAGAACTCTGCACCCATCACCAATAGAGCCATCGAGAGTGGGCTGCGGGACGCTTATCGAGTCTGTGGACCCAACTGATTTCTGAGATTCCATACTTGTTATCTTTGTTGATATGAGCAAAGAAGATGAAGTCCTCCTAGAAATATCAGATCGGATAGCAACAATTACTTTGAATGCACCTGGCCGGATGAACACCATTTCGGGTGTCATGCTCGATTTGCTATCGAAGAAACTTCTTGAAGCAGATCGTAATCCCGAGGTTCGGTGCATCGTGCTCACCGGAGCGGGTCGCGCTTTCTGTGCTGGCCTCGACCTTGGATCACAAGCAGGCAAGACTGAATCGCTCGGGGTACTAGACGACACGGGAGCAAATGTGGCTGAGTTCAATATCCGTGAGGCCCCACCGATTGTGTTGCACGGCCTTGACACTCCTGTCATTTGTGCGCTGAACGGTGGCGCAGCG
The DNA here is from genome assembly GCA_026393535.1 of Actinomycetota bacterium. Classification (GTDB taxonomy): domain Bacteria; phylum Actinomycetota; class Acidimicrobiia; order Acidimicrobiales; family Ilumatobacteraceae; genus UBA2093. Next base: position 77,702 of record JAPKZY010000105.1, read on the forward strand.
GGATACGGACTAGACATCGCGCTCGGTTGTGACATCCGTATTGCTGCCGACACTGCAAAAATGGCGCCAGGCTTCGCAAAGCGCGGAATTTTGCCAGAGAGCGGCGGCACATGGTTGCTCCCGCGAATGGTGGGGTATGCAAGAGCAGCTGAAATTGCTTTTACTGGTCGTACTTTGATGGCTGATGAATGTCTGGCAATGGGACTTGTCAACAAGGTGGTTGTTAGCAGTTCGTGCTATCAAGAGAATGATGCGTGCAGCAGAAACTGAAACGTTTGAGCAGAATGTGCATCATGTATTTCTACAATTGTTGCCACTGTTCCGCACGAAAGACTTTAAGGAAGGCGTCGCTGCATTCATTGAAAAGCGCCCGCCTAATTTCATCGGAAGATAACGGCATCAGTGGCAACACGTGACCCATTCGCAGTACTGCTGATCGATAAGACTGCTTCTGCTCAAGACATTCGACGAGCGTGGCGTGAGCGGGCACGAACCGTTCACCCAGATGTTGGCGGCTCAGATGCCGCGATGCAAGAACTAAACGAAGCTTTACGCAAGGCTTTGGAACTTGTTGAAGTCGCAAAGGTGCAAAAACTGGTTGTGCCAGTTTTGGTGCGTCGTCAGCGAGATGTATCCAGTTTTACGGTTGATGCGCTTCCGGCGGAATGTTTCGAAGCACTGCTACTTGTGGCAGGAATAAGTGGCGCAGTTTCCTACGAAGAACCCCCGCATCAATTGGAATTTTCGATACACGATTCTGGTGTCATCGGCGCCCTTCACGGGTGGTGCCGGTGTGACTTAGTGCCCGAAGCTGGAGCAACCACTGTGTCTCTTCTTGTGGGTGCAGAGGCATCTTCACAAGGAATTTCTGTTGAAGAAGTACGCGACTACTTGGTAGCAAATCTCAATGCCATTGACTGGTCGAACTAATTTGACGCAGCAGCTTTAGATAAGCGATCGCGTATCGCTATTCCTAATCCCGTGTCTGGGGGAAGTACGGCCAGCACAACAGAAGAACCCCGCAAGTCAGCTGACCTCAAATCGTCATACAAACTGAGCGCGTAAATTGTGTCGTCTTCGTAATGTAATATCTCTGTCGCAACTCCTTTGATGACATACGTGTCGTGTCGAGCCTTCGCTTCGCCTATGGAAGCACACAGTTCAACACGAGCATTTGGTGCGTAATGTGCGATCAGCATTCCCGGTGCTCGCGAGGGTCCGTCCATATCTGAAATTGAAAGACCTGTGATTTCTGCTACGTCTAACGCCGAAACTTTCCCTGGACGCAGAATTTGCAATGTGGAACTTGTGCATTCGACGATGGTCGATTCGATTCCGATGGCACATGATCCACCGTCAAGGACAAGGTCTACGGAGTCACCTAAATCGTTAATGACGTGTTCTGCGCTCGTCGGACTTACATGGCCAAATCGATTTGCAGATGGGGCTACAAGAGCATCACTGACAGCGTCTAGCAACGCGATAGTCAGGTCGTGTGCGGGGATTCGCAATGCCACGGTGTCTCGTGCACCTGTGACCCAGTCGGGGACAAGGCGTGTGCGAGGAACGAGAAGGGTCAGAGGTCCTGGCCACAGCGCATTAGCAAGAGCCTGAGCCGATTCGTTGAGGACGCCCCATCGATTGATGTTGTCGCTCGGAGAAAGATGAATAATCAACGGATGCGATGGTGGTCGACCCTTTGCCTGATACACACGAGAAACCGCTTCTGCATTCAATGCAACCGCAGCCAATCCGTACACGGTCTCTGTAGGTATCCCCACGATGCCACCTTGCTGCAGTACCAGGCACGCTTGGTTGACATTCTGCGTAATACGCGATGACATGTTCATGCAGCGAGAAAATCCAAGATTGCATCTATAAATGGGAATGCTTCTGGAGTTGCAAAATGGTCAGTGTTACGCAATACGGTCAACTTGGCGTTCGGAAAGGCTGCGGCAAGGCGCGTAGCGGGTCCTGCAAAATCAGCGTCGCCGATCACGATGAGAATTTCATTTGTGATGACTGACAACTCTTCTTCCGTAATGGGTTTGGCTGCCGGGCGTTTCATGATTGCGGTCAGGGCAAGCAAGTCATTACCCGGAGAGTTTCCATAATGAGCGAACATACGAGCAAAGGTGTCATCCTCAGGGGCGCGGCCCTCTAATGCATCAACAATTCGTTTATTGCCATCAGGAGGGGACAAGGTGAATACACCATCTCCAATTCCAGAGAGCACCACTTTGCCGAAGCGATGCGGAGCGTTGATCAGGGCACGCAGGATGGTGAGAGCCCCAAGTGAGAAGCCAACAGCATCGACGATTGGTTCGTCAGGTAAATGGGCTAGCAGCCACGTAGGGAGTTCCACATAGGCCTCAGGGTCGTGTGGCTTGTCCTGTTCGCCGTGCCCGAGAAGATCAAGACCAATGGGCGTGCGTCCGACATCTGTCAGCAGAGCATCAATTCCTGGCTTTTGCCAGGTCTCTCTGAAGCTGCCACCCCAACCATGAACTAGGACGACGGGAACGTTCACGGTAGATGCCATGCCTACACGGTAGTCTCGTCATGCCCTATGCGGTTCCTACATGATCTCCCAGCACACGATTTGACCTATAACGATGTGTTTATGGTCCCGAGCAAGTCATCGGTATCGTCTCGGTTCGATGTAAATCTCAGTACCCCAGATCTGGTGGGTACGAATGTGCCGATCGTGGTTGCCAATATGACCGCTATTGCAGGTCGTCGTATGGCTGAAACAGTTGCTCGTCGTGGCGGACTCGTGGTTCTGCCCCAAGATATTCCTCTCGACATCATTGACATGGTTGTTGCACACGTGAAGTCGCGACACCCAATCTTTGAAACCCCAATCACATTGGCGCCTGAAGACACGGTCGGCGAGGCATTGAGTCTCATTCACAAGCGTTCACACGGTGCAGTCATTGTTGTTGACTCCGACAATCGACCAGTGGGCGTATTCACCGAATATGACGCCGTTGGTTTCGATCGTTTTACTCAATTAAAGAACGTCATGAATCTCGACATGGTCTGTTTTACAGATGCCATGTCGGTCTCTGATATTCACGACAAATTGGTCGATCAACGATTGTCATTTGCGCCTGTTGTTGACAAGAACGGCATCCTCATTGGTGCAATTACCCGCAAAGGTGCTCTTCGCAGCACCATCTATGCTCCTGCCACTAACGCCAACGGTCAATTCTTAACCTCAGTCGCTGTTGGAATTAACGCTGACCCAGCGAAGCGAGCAAAGGCACTGGTCGCGCTCGGTGTTGACGTACTCGTTATTGACACCGCTCATGGGCACCAAGATCGCATGTTGCGGGCTATCGAAGCCGTTCGTGCCGTAGCACCAGCCACCACAATTGTTGCGGGCAACGTTGTGACCCGTGAGGGAACTCGCGATTTGTTGAACGCGGGAGCTGACATCGTCAAAGTCGGAGTAGGGCCAGGCGCTATGTGCACTACTCGAATGATGACTGGTGTTGGTCGGCCACAATTTAGTGCCGTGTTAGAGAGTGCTGAGATGGCCCGTTCGATGGGCAAACATGTATGGGCTGATGGTGGAGTTCGTTTCCCTCGTGACGTAGCGCTTGCGATAGCGGCCGGTGCAGCGAACGTGATGTTTGGCTCATGGCTTGCAGGTACCTATGAATCTGCCGCTGATACTTTGCGCGACACAGAAGGCCGCTTGTACAAAGAAAGCTTCGGCATGGCGTCGAACCGTGCTGTCAAGAACCGCACGCGTACAGAGTCTGCTATCGAGCGCGCAAAGAAGGAACTGTTTGAAGAGGGAATTAGCACCTCTCGTATGTATCTAGACCCTGTCCGTCCAGGAGTTGAGGACATCATCGACCAGATAGTGGCTGGGCTTCGTTCCGCCTGCACATATGCAGGTGCTTCTAGCATCGAAGAATTTCATGATCGCGCCGTTGTCGGGGTGCAAAGTGCAGCCGGATACGACGAAGGTCGACCACTCGGCTCTAGTTGGTAAATGTGCGCGTTATAGCGATCGATGGTCCTGCTGGGGCAGGAAAGTCGACTGTCGCGCGCCAGGTGTCTACTGAAACTGGTCTTCGGTATCTCGACACAGGAGCCATGTACCGGTGTGTGGCGCTCGCAGTACAACAAACTTCCACCGACCCGCTTGATGCAGAGGCGGTGGGAAGAATTGCCCGCGAAGCAACAGTTGTGATTGAGCGCGATGCAGCAAAGTTGAATGGAGTCGATGTATCGAATGAAATTCGGTCAAGTCAAATCAATGGCATTGTCAGCATCATTGCTGCGCATACGCCAGTGCGCGATGCCATGAGAGAGCAACAGCGACGATGGATTCGTGATCACCACGGAGGGGTGGTGGAAGGTCGCGACATTGGCACTGTGGTATTCCCCGATGCAATTCTCAAGGTATTTCTCACAGCGTCTCCTGAGGTCCGCGCCGAACGTCGCGTTGGTCAGACAGGCGGCGATATTCAAGCTGTAGCTGCAAGTATTGCCGAACGTGACCATCTTGATTCAACGCGACTTGATTCACCATTGAAGCCATCACAGGATTCAGTCTTAGTTGATTCCAGCCACAGGACCATCAACGAAGTAGTGGCCGAAATTGTTGCTCACTTTGAAAGTGTTGATCATGGCTGAGGTTGACACCTTTATGGCTGGACAAAGTTTTCTCAGCCGACTGTTTTACAAATTTTTCCGAGGACTGGTCGTCTTTGTATCTACGTCCTACACGCGCACCACAATTATTGGCAAAGAAAACATCCCTAAGACTGGAGCTTTTCTTCTTGCTCCCATTCATCGATCAAATATTGACACGCCTCTAGCTGCGGCCGTTACAACACGTCGAATGCGTTTTATGGGTAAGGACACCATCTGGAAATTCGGACCTATCGGTTGGATAATCTCAGCACTTGGCGCCTTTCCTGTGAGCCGCGGCACCGCAGACCGTGAGGCATTACGTCGATGCGTCGCCGTTCTCGAAGCCGGAGAACCTTTAGTCCTGTTTCCAGAGGGAACACGCCAAAGTGGGCCGGTAGTGCATCCATTATTTGATGGTGCAACATATGTTGCTGCAAAAGCAGGTGTCCCGATCATTCCTGTCGGAATTGGTGGTTCTGAGCGAGTCATGCCGAAAGGGTCGAAAATGATTTACCCTCGCAAGTGCGTTGTCATTATTGGTCCGCCGATTCAAACCGTTATGAATGGCTCAGACAGAATGCCCCGCTCTGCGTTAAAAGAGTTGAGCGGAAATCTGTCTGATGAATTACAGCGTCTATTTGATGAAGCACAACGCCTCGCGGGCAGTCCGAATAACTATTGATAGTTAGCGCTGTAAGAAAGCGCTCATCAAAGACACCATATGAATCGGGTCGTTTGCGCCGCACATTTCTCGCGATGAATGCATAGACAACTGCGGAATACCAATATCAATGGCTTCGATACCCAGTTGGGTAGCAGTGATCGGACCGATTGTGGAACCACACGGCACATTGTTTCGCGATGCGAATGTTTGAAGAGGAATATTGTTCGATTGGGCGATTGAGCGAATGTGCGCAAGTCCACGAGCAGACGTTGCATACCGTTGATTTCCGTTGACCTTGACAGCTGGTCCGTGATTGATCAGTGGCGCATGACGTGGTTCGTGACGCTCTGGATAGTTCGGATTGATTGCATGAGCGTTATCTGCCGACAAGCACCAAGAAGAAGCGAGGCGATCGAACTGTTGGCCCTCACGTAACCCGTGTTGAGTTGCTGTACATGAGACAACAGTTGAGAGCATTGGACCGGCAGCACCCGTTGCACTGTTGCTTCCCACTTCCTCATGATCGTTGAGCACGAGAATTGACGTGTGTTCAGAATCGGGTGCATTTCGCAATGCTTCAATAGCGCTCCAGCATGATGCCTGGTTATCTAAGCGTCCGCTCGCTAGCAGTGACTGATCGGCACCTAACAACGTCGCTTGTGTGATGTCAAACAAGTGTGCATCAAACGCGGCCACATGTTCTACCCCAGAAACATTTTTTACCCATTCAGAGAATGACAGTTTGGTTGAACCCCACACGGGAGTCATGTGCTGGTGGCGGTCGAGATGAAGACCTTTGTCTCCTATTTCTCGATCAAGATGAATTGCCAATTGTGGAATACGGGCAAGTGCCTGGTGTACCGAATACAAATGCGAATGGCCGTTTGAATCAATAACTCGACCCGCAATACCTAGGTCTCTGTCGAGCCACGAGTTGAGAAGGACGCCGCCATAGATCTCTATTGCTAATTGCGACCAACCGAGTTGATGCATATCTGGCTGGGGCAAGACGCGCAAGTTAGGAGAATCGGTGTGCGCACCAATGATTCGTAGTGCACCCTTCGGTGTACCCAGTCTCCACGCAACGATGCAGCCATCGTGCGTTATGTAGCCGAGTGTCGGGATCTCGTTACCAAGATTCTGAACAGATGTGAAGCCTGATGTGTCGAGTGATGTGGCCGCAGTGTGCACCACATGGAACGGCGTCGGGCATTGATCAAGCCAATTCAGAAGTGAACTGATGGTTGACTCAGGCATGAAATAGTCCAGTGGGTAAGCCCGAACCGCGAAGATGCGACGTCTCGTTGATTGAGAGGATGCTTCGATGTCCTGAAGATGAAGCAGCGATGCGATGTATTGATGTGTAATTCGGATAGAAGAACTGTGAGCTGGAAATGCCGAGAATATGCGCCAAATAATCGTTGATGACACCACCGTGACAGGTGACGACGACTGTGTCTCCTTTGTGCTTATCGATAATTTCTTCAATCGCTGCCAGAACGCGATTATGGAAATCTTCAGGAATCTCATCCGAATTGAAACCGCCTTTGGCCATCTCTAACCAGCGTGGATCATTCGCAGCTTTCAATTCCTCGACAGGGATGTATTCATTTGAGTGCTGGTCCCACTCTGCAATTCCGGGAACCAATATTGGCTCAATGCCAATTGCAGCCGATAACGGCTCTGCAGTTTGCACTGCGCGACGCAGCGGACTGGAATAGATGGCGTCGATATCTTCGGACATGATGTACGAAGCAAACAGAGCCGCCTGTGCGTGCCCATCAATTGACAACTCAGGGTCAGCTGGTCCATCTGTATTTTCTTTCCTCACCGGGAGGCCATGACGCACGAGAATTAGTTCCACAACTATGAAAGGATAGGGAAGTGGCTCGTGAGCAGCATCATCGACTGGATTCCACTCCATTGTTCTCCGTGGAATCTGGTCCCGAATCTGAACTATTAGTCGTTCTGATACATGGATCATTAGATCGAAGTGGCGGTATGGCTCTGTTAGCTCGCCACATACAGGGGTCCCATCGTGTTCTGCGTTACGACAGACGCGGGTACGGACGTTCCTGGCCTCATGCAGGTCCATTCACCGTTGATAATCAGGTGGACGATCTTTCAACTCTCATAGGAGACAGAAAAGTGGTGCTCATTGGCCATTCTTTTGGCGGAAACATTGCTCTCACTGCGTCTGTGCAACTCGCTGGTCAAGTGGTCGGTGTCAGCACATATGAGACTCCACTGTCGTGGATGGATTGGTGGCCAGGAACTACAGCTGGGGCAATGGCCGTTGCTTCGTCTGAGTCAGATGCAGCGGAAAACTTCATGGTTCGATTAATTGGACCTAAACGATGGAATGAACTACCAGAGCGAACACGAGGAGAGCGTCGTCGTGAGGGTGCTGCTTTAGTTGGGGAACTTACCGCCCTGCGAATGAAGGCGCCATGGTCGGTAGAAGATATCTCGTGTCCAGTTCTGTGCGGCTACGGATCGAAGGGCTCGAAACATCATGCCGAGGGCGCCGGATGGCTCGCGAACAACGTAAAAAATGCGGGCTTAGTTGAATTGAAAGATGCTGCTCATAGTGCGCCAATGACCCACCCATTGCAATTCGTAACAGAGCTAGTACTACCTCATTGCGAGGGCTGAGGAACCGAGACCTTTATGTCTTGTCCAAAGAAGGTGCAGGTTGTGTCAACCGCTGCCGTAGCAGTGGCCTGAGCTTTTACAGAGTTTGCGCAGTCAATAACTTGGGCGCGTTGTGAATAGCCAGCTAGGGCAATCGCTATGAAAACAATGAGAGAGATGATTTTGCCGACAATGGATGACACCACTTTCATAAGAACCAGGCCAATAATTATTGAGGCTCCAGAGAGTCCCATAGCGAGGTTTTTCAGGGTTTGGATGTCAGTTGAGGCCCATAAGGAGTTCATTCCATCACCATAGATGGCGAACAGCCCGTAGCGTTGTCATTATGTCTGATGAGCAATTCACGGTCGCGATTCTCATTGGTGGCGATAGCTCACGTATGGGCGTCGACAAGGCGACCTTTGAAGTTGACGGAATTTCGATGGCAAATCGGGTTTCGCTCGCGGCGCATGAAGCCGGAGCAACCCAGGTATTGATTATCGGTGGCACCGCATCTCGTGCCAAGTCAATTACCGGCACATGGAAGAAGGACGGATATCCGGGTGAAGGGCCGCTCGGTGGAGTCATCACCGCACTGAAGCATGCCGATCATGATTCTGTTGTCGTGTTGTCGTGCGATATGCCATTTATTACAAGCGCAGTGATTACGAGTCTGGTTAGCGGACTGAACGATGCTCAAGCAACGGTTGGTCGGACAGATCGACTGAATTGGTTGTGTGCAGCGTGGTCGAAAGAAGAATGCTCTTCAACGTTGCAATCTGTCTGGAAGAGAAATGAAAGAGCAGTACACCGTGCCGCCGTTCTTCTTGACGTTGCCGAAGTGCCTGTTCCTGCTAATGCAGTCCGAAACATCAATTCATTCGCAGATCTGAATCCTTCCGATGAGACAACTACAATCTGAACATGTCGATTTCTGAAATATCAATATCTGAACTGGCCGCTCTTGCCGAACCCACCATTATCGATGTTCGTGAAGTAGATGAATACGTATCGGGGCATGTTCCCGGAGCCATAAACATTGCTCTGTCTGAATTGGTGGGACGTGAAGACGAGTGCGGTCTTGGCTCCACTGTGTACGTCATCTGTCAGGTGGGTGGACGGAGCCTGCGTGCGTGTGGCCACTTATCCACAATTCCTGCCCTTGATGGCACAACCTTCATCAATGTTGCTGGTGGTACCGGAATGTGGATTGTTGAAGGGCACGAGGTGACCACGGGTGACACTGCGTCCTGATATTTCCTTTGAATGGATTGACACAAACTCTGCATTGATTGAGTTTGTTTCCTACGCGTCTTCACAGGATGTGTATTACTTGGATACAGAATTTCATAGGGAGAAAACTTATTTCCCTCAGTTGGCGTTAATACAAATCGCTACTGGCGACAGGCTCGGAGTTATAGATCCGGTGTCATGCGATGCCACGCTGATGAGACCTCTCATGGATGGACCAACGTTGTGTGTGCTGCACGCCGCTCAACAAGATCTTGATGTTTTGACTCAAAGTGTGGGTTTTGTACCGTCACGTATTTTGGACACTCAGTTGTGCGCCAGTTTCCTCGGGTACACGCAACCGTCACTCGCTTCACTGTTGCAGTCGTTATTGAAGATTGTTGTACCGAAAGGTGACCGCCTGACCGATTGGTTACTCAGACCTTTGACGTCAGACCAATTGAAATACGCGGCTTCTGATGTGGCCTATTTGGCAGAACTTTCTTCCATCATTTTCACAGATCTTGAAAAGCGTGGCCGAATGGAGTGGGCAGCTGAAGCGTGTGAAGAATTGCGCACTAAGCCAACCGGACCAAACCCACCAGAAGAGGCATGGCTGCGTGTCAAAGATGTTCGAACTTTGCGGGGTAAGTCTCGCTTCGTTGCCCGTGCTGTAGCGAAATGGCGCGAAGAACGTGCAATGGATCTTGATCTTCCACCCCGACATGTTATGTCGGATATTGCTGTTCTCGGAGTTGCACAGCGAGCACCTCGTACTGCTGATGACCTTCTTCAAAGCAGGGGAGTCGACAATCGTCACGCAAACGGTGTCCACGGAAAAGCGCTACTCGAGGCCATTCAGTTTGGTGTAAGTGACTCGGTTGATGGCGAACTCAATTTGCCATCTAGTGACGGTGACGATCTTGAAAAGTCCATGAGACCTGCTGTGACTCTTGTGTCAGCATGGATTACAGAACTTGCCAAGCAAAGCGATCTTGACGCCGGGTTACTCGCCACGCGCAAAGACATCGTTGATCTTCTCAGCGGCTCACCAGAAGCCCGTCTTCGTCATGGATGGCGTAAGTACATAGTCGGTGCCGATATCGAAGATCTCGTTGCCGGACGAAAGGCCCTGACATTTACTGGATCGTCTGGTTCTGGACTCAAACTGGTCGATATTGACCCTTGATGAGGCAAAGGTCATCTTTTTGTCTCACCGACCTGTACACTCGTCTCGGTTGTCCAGTAGGCATTTATGCCAATGAAATGTTCGGAGACCGACCATGAAAAAAGGTCGACATCGCCGGTTTGAAGAAGCGCGGAAATTGAAGCAAGCAGGCCCCAGTGCTGCAGACCTAGGTCTTGGTGACTCACCACGAGTGAGTGCTACCGATGATGATGAGTATGCAGCCATTGCCGAGCGCTACGGGGTGCGCTTCGACGAAGACGAAGACGATTCCGAAGACGACATCGATTAATCCGGATAGCCGGACAGAAAACGAAATACCCCCATGACTAACTCCTTACGCAATGTTGCCCTAGTGGCGCATGTCGACCACGGCAAAACCACACTTGTAGACACTCTTTTGAGGTCGACGGGCGCTTTCGCCTCTCATGCCGCAGTGATTGACCGCATCATGGACTCTGACGACCAAGAACGCGAACGTGGAATTACCATTCTTGCCAAGGCCGCACGTATCAATTACGGAAGCACCTTGATCAACATTGTTGATACTCCAGGTCACGCTGACTTTGGTGGGGAGGTAGAGCGGGCATTAGCACTTGTTGACGGAATCGTTCTTCTGGTTGATGCAGCAGAAGGTCCGCTTCCTCAAACTCGCTATGTTCTGTCGAAGGCACTCGGCCTTGGTCTTCCTGTAATCCTCGTGATCAACAAGGTTGACCGAGGAGACGCACGCCCTGGCGAAGTACTCGTAGAGGTTGAACAATTATTCCTTGACCTTGCTAGCTCAGATGATCAATTGTCGTTCCCCGTTATCTCTGCCGTAGCCCGTGAAGGTCGCGCAATGATGGGTATCGGAATGCCTGCAGCAGATGCTGATCTGACATGTCTTCTTGACACCATTTTGTCAACAGTTCCTGCGCCTACTGGTGATCCAACAGCGCCACTTGCAGCGCTTGTCACCAACCTTGATGCATCTGAATACCTTGGTCGTCTTGCTATCGGCCGCGTTCACAGTGGCGTGATGAAAAAGGGTGAAACTGTCGCGCTGTGGGGCAAAGACACCGACGGAAATCCGCTCAAGCGCCGTATTGCGCAACTCAGTGTGTTCGACGGAGTCGGCAGAACGGAAGTTGATTCCATTTCTGCCGGTGACCTTTTCGTTCTCGCAGGTATTCCTGAAGTCGAAGTGGGTGACACTATTTCGGCGATTACCGTAACGACACCGCTGCCTCGCCTTGAAGTTGACGAACCAGTTATCCGTATGGCGTTCGGCGTAAACACTTCGCCATATGCAGGTCGCGAAGGCAAGTTTGTTACCAGCCGCCACCTACGCGATCGCTTGCAAAAAGAAATTCTCGGAAACGTTTCAATCAAGATTGCTGACACCGATTCTCCAGACGTCACCAGCGTTGCAGGTCGAGGTGAACTTCAACTCGCAGTTCTTATTGATAACATGCGCCGCGAAGGGTTCGAGCTTCAAGTTGGCCGACCCGAAGTAATCACAAAAGAGATCAACGGCAAGCGCCATGAGCCGCTTGAAGCTGGCACGTGCGACGTGCCAGACGAGCATGTCGGCACCATTACTCAAGGACTAGCTCCGCGTAAAGGTCGAGTAACAGACCTTCGCCCTGGAGATCCGGGACGCACCATCGTGTCCTTCGAGGCTCCCTCACGTGGCCTTATCGGTTTCCGTTCAATGTTGATGTCGAGTACTCGCGGAACAGCATTGCTACACCAGACTCACGCAGGCTGGACGCCATGGGTGGGCGAACTGCCGCATCGCTTGGGCGGTGCCATGATTGCTGACCGCATCGGTTCAACAACTGGCTATGCACTCGACAACCTTCAATTGCGCGGAGAGCTTTTCGTAGCGCCTGGTGTTGAGGTGTACGAAGGAATGGTCATCGGAGAAGCCGCACGTGGCGAAGAGATGGTCGTGAACGCTGTACGCGCCAAAGAAAAGACCAACATTCGTACGCACAGCCATGATGATGGCCCGAAACTTGCAACTCCTGTCGACCACACCTTGGAAACCGCAATCGAATGGATTGGTGATGACGAACTTGTCGAAGTCACACCGAAGAGCATCCGTATTCGCAAGCGCGGGCTCAGCATTGAAGAGCGCCGCAAATCTACGAAAAAGGGCTAACGAGCCCGTTCGTATTAGTCCCTCTTGCGAAGAGCAGGATGGGGTAGCGGAACTCCGACAGGAGCAGAAAGCATCTTCACCAAGACGTCATAGGCCTTCTTGCCCATGATCTCTGTCAATTCGTCTGTAAAGAACGTGTACGTCGGATCTTTGCCCACGAAAGCGTCTGCAGACTCGGTGCACCACCAATGAAAATCGTCTCCGCCTTCACCCCAGTCGCGGCGCTTCCACTCACGAATGGTTGAAACAACGTAGCCGCCGTCCTCAATGTGTTCTTCGAGACGAATCGGAACCTGCCAGCAGACATCAGGTTTCCAGTCCATGTGGCGCTCTCCGGCTTCAACTGCAGCAATATGGAATGCACAGCCGGTGCCACCTTCAAAACCTGGAGGATTATGGAATATGCATGCGCCGTTGACAACGCGAGTCTTCTTTTCACCATCTTTTTCAGTGACGAACCAGCCCTTGTCTTTGGTCTTATCTTTGTTCTTCCAATGACGACCCTTGAGTCGCTTTACATATTTGGTGACGTTCTTAAAGTCTTTTTCATCGAGGAAATGCGCGCCGAAAGAACAGCAACCATGCATGAGTTCTGGAGAGGCTTCGTCAAGAATTCCTTGGCACCCTTGTCCGTAAATGCATTTGTAACTTGAACGCAAGAATGTTGCGTCAAGCATCCAAGTTCGCATTTCATCAGGATCTTCGAAACTGATCCATTCGTGGGGTTGGTCTTCTCTAAGCACAGGAAGGAACGCTACGCCATCGGACCCCTTGTCGCACTCATCGTCTTCTTTTGTGCCACAGTATTTACCTATTCGTCATCTATGAAAGGGCGCCTCGATGAGTGACATAGACGAGATAATTTCTGACCTTGAGCGAGCTAGTGAGGCATTGAACGACACCGCGATGTCATTGATAACTGAAGCGATTCGCAGTGGCGAAAAAGAGCGCCCAGCGCTTGAGAAGAAGGTATCTCAAGCTCGACGAGCAGTCGACAAGGCCCTGTACATCCTTCGGGCTGTTTAGAACTGGTTGAGGGCGTCGATTAGTTCACGCAGATCTGCAAAACCCTTAGCGGAATATCTCAGGCTTACACGCGGCATCTCAGGCATATCGTTGTCATGAATTTCTTCAGCCGTCGCAGTTGTTTGTTCGATCACTCCGTCAGAGGCCAGCGCAGCACAGCGACGAGCAATTTCTGAGAACCGTTCTGTTGGCACAGAACGTTGCAGTCTGATGTACAACACGTCATTCACAAACCGGATGGAATGATAATTGGCGTAGAAGTTCGTAATCTCATTGACTGCATCTTCAATGTTGTCGGTGATCGTGTACAGCGATGTATCACTTTCCGAAATGAGACCATGATCTAGAAGCAATGGTTCCAGGACCTTCATTAGCGGTGTCCAGAAGGGCTGCCCAGGTACTTCGAGGAAAACGATAGGGACTGGAACTGATTTTGCGGTTTGAGCAAGAGTAAGAAGTTCGAATGTTTCATCAAGAGTTCCAAAACCACCTGGCATGCAGAGAAAAGCATGCGACTCTTTCACCAGCATCAACTTGCGTGTGAAGAAATAACGCATGCTGACGTACTTATCGTCCCCTGCAATGACAGAATTTGCCCCGGATTCGAAGGGGAGTCGAATGGAGACACCAATCGATTTCTCCACACCAGCACCCACCATGCCAGCTTCCATAATCCCAGGACCAGCGCCGGTTACAACCATGAAGTTATTTTCAGCCAATGCCTTTGCTGTAGCGGCTGTCAACGCATATATGGGACTATCGGCAGTAGTCCGAGCTGAGCCGAAGATCGACACTTTCCGAACATCTCTGTACGGGGCAAACATTGTGAATGCGCGACTCATCTCTTCAATGGCAGCGCTCGCAATCTTGATATCCAAAGATGACGACGGTCCGCTTACAAGTTCGGTGACAGTTGTGATGAACCGATTCAACTGACGTATGTCGGAGGATGAACGTTGAATACTCTCGAAACTCTCAAGCAGATCATTGATCGCTTTACGTGTGTTCGACGAAGTGGTCACTGCTCTACGAAATTCCTTCTGCTTTATCTTCGAGCACGCCAATTAGTTCATCAAAACTCTTGATAAAAGATGCAACGCCTTCAGCTTCCAATTGCGCGGCTACCTCATCAACGTCGATCGCATTCATGGCCAATTCTGCCCATTGCCGACGGCTTATTCCGATATTGGAATCGATTGTTCGTGAGACAGTGCCGCGTTGCGAAAAAGCCTCCAATGTTGCGTCGGGCAGTGTGTTAACGGTGTCTGGTCCGATCAGCTCATCTACGTACATCGTGTCGGGGTATGAGGGGTTCTTCGTAGATGTCGACGCCCACAATGGACGCTGAACAGATGCGCCAACTTTAGCGAGAGCATCCCAACGTGGTCCACTGAAGGTCTTCTGGAATGCAGCATAGGCGAGTCGAGCTTGGTTGACAGCGGCAGTCCCACGCAGCGCCAAGGCGCCAGGTGTACCGAGTTGGTCGAGACGCTTATCGATCTCGTTATCAACGCGACTGATAAAAAAGCTTGCAACGCTTGCGATATTGGATACGGGCGACCCTGAAGCCATTCGCTGTTCAAGTCCGTCGATGTACGCATCCATGACTTCTTGATAACGCGACAGACTGAAGATCAAAGTGACATTAACGTTTCTTCCTTCAGCGATCATTTCTCGAATTGCTGGAAGTCCCTGTTGCGTTGCTGGAATCTTTATCATCACGTTCGGACGCGCAATGCGTTCGTGCAATAATCGAGCAGCCGACAGTGTTCCAGCAGTGTCATGAGCGAGCGATGGATCTACTTCGACACTGACAAAACCATCAGAACCTCCTGATTGGGAATACAGAGGCGCAAACACGTCAAGCGCCCCATGAATATCTTGAAGAACTAGTTCCCAATAGGCGTCACGGGCAGTGGAGCCTTTACGAATTTCACTGGTGAATTGCTCGTCGTAGTCAGCACTACCCTGTATTGCTTTTTGAAAGATTGTGGGGTTCGATGTCAGTCCTCGAATGCCTCGTTCTACCAATGATGCAAGAGTGCCAGAGGTGAGATAGCCGCGTTGCAAATTATCAAGCCACGGACTTTGACCCTGTTCAGATGACAGTTTCTTGAGAGAATCACTCATCGAGCAATCGCATTTCGTGTCGCTTCTGCTACGTGAGTTGCTGTTATTCCTAATTCAGCCATGACGACATTCCCTGGTGCACTCGCGCCGAACCGGTCAATACCAACACTGTCAGTGGCGTAGGTGGCCCAACCAAAGGTGGTTCCTGCTTCCACACTGATGCGGGGGAGTAAACGCGGAAGAATCTCTTCTTGACGTGCCTTCGAAAGAGAAGCGAAACGTTCCCACGATGGCATTGTCACAACATTGACGTTGATACCTTCCTCGCGTAACACATTGGCCGCATCCACCGCTACAGATAATTCGCTTCCGGTACCGATGATGATTGCTTGCGGTTTTTTAGTTGACACGATGACACCAGCTCCGTCTGCGACAGCAGAACCATCAGTCAAAGCAACGACTGTCTGACGAGACAAAATAAGTGCAGTTGGCCCGTCATGAGTTGCAGCAATCAACCACGCCTGCGCAGTTTCATTCGCATCAGCTGGACGAATTACCTGCAGCCCTGGAATAGCGCGCAACGACGCCAACTGCTCAACTGGTTGATGTGTAGGGCCATCTTCGCCAACTCCAACAGAGTCGTGACTGAATACAAACACTGTGCGAGCGCGTGAGAGAGCTGCTAACCGAATGGCAGGGCGCATGTAGTCAGCAAAGACAAAGAATGTGCCACCGACTGGTAACACGCCACCATGAAGTGCCATGCCTACCATTGCGGCTCCCATCGCATGTTCGCGGATTCCGTAGTAGATCTGCTTACCAGCACGATTCTCTGCAGAATATGTACCGGTCTCTGACAGTTTTGCTCCGGTATTACCGGTGAGGTCTGCGGCTCCGGCGAGTACGAATGGCAAAGCACCACCCGTTGCCTCTAAGACTTTTTGAAAGGCTTGGCGAGTGGCCAATTTTGTATCGGGTGGGAACACCGGAAGAACAGAAGCGATCTGTTCCTTTGTAGCTACACCAAATGTGGATGGGATTAAAGCTGGCGACACCGATTGTGTGCGCTTTTTCCATTCTGAATGAACGGCGTTCCCACGCTCACGACATAACGCCCGGTATTCAGAAACGAACGTGTCAGGTGCGAAAAACGGTTCGTCTGGAATACCCATAACTTTTTTGGTCGCACTTACAAGCGGGGCAGTGAAAGGATTTCCATGTGCTTCGTGTTTGTCTGTGAGATCCGGAGACGGAAAACCGATATGCGAACGAAGAACTACCAAGGTGGGTGCGCCAGCGTGATCTCGTGCTGTCACTAACACTTTCTCCAGAGCGTCACAATCATCGGCAATCTCACCAGCTTCAATAACATTCCAACCGTACGCACGGAATCGCGCTGGTGCATCGTCACTGCATGACAACGAGGTGCTGCCGTCGATAGTGATTTTGTTGTCATCAAAAATACAAACCAAGTGGTCAAGTTTCAGATGACCAGCTAGTGAAGCGGCTTCATGGCTGATGCCCTCCATAAGGCACCCATCGCCGGTAATGACGTATGTATGGTGATTTATGGCTTCTATTCCGTGAACAGCGCGCAGATGTGATTCTGCAATCGCCATACCAACTGCATTTGCAAAACCTTGTCCGAGCGGCCCAGTAGTCACTTCAACGCCTGCAGTATGGCCAACTTCTGGGTGACCAGGTGTTGCAGAATTCCACTGACGGAACAATTTGAGATCAGATATTTCTAATCCGTATCCGGACAGGAACAACAGGGCGTACTGCAGAATAGAGGCATGACCGTTTGAAAGAATCAAACGATCGCGATCAATGAAATCCGGTGATGTGGGGTCGTGTTTCAAAATACGGCTGTACAGAACATGTGCGAGTGGCGCAAGTGCCATCGCTGTTCCTTGGTGACCGCTGTTTGCGGCCAGGGGCGCATCCATCGCAATTCCTCGAATAATCGAAATAGCGAGGGCGTCTTGTTCGGGGCTTAATTGTGTAGGCACCTCATGATGGTAATCGGCGCCAGGCTTTGAGAACGGAAAGATCGGTATCGAGAGCGAGGAGATCTGCCATCTGTCCGTTTCGGATGCGCCCCATTTCGGTCAAACCAACTAGGTCAGCGGGAATTGACGTTGCGCTTGCTAGGGCCGACTCGAGCGAGACACCACATTCACGAACCACTCGTTGCACACATTCACCTAAAGGTGTACATGACCCAGCGAGGGTGTCGTCGACGAGTCGTGGGGCGCCATTTCGAATCTCAATTCCAGGCCGAGGCCCTGATGTCGTTTCCCATGAAACCGAATCCGAGACTAAACAGATTCGATTGCCGGCTGCACGAAAGGCGAGCGCTAGGGCGTCTATCTGGACATGGACTCCATCGGCTATTAATCCGCAGGAAATTCGATCGTCAATAAGTGCCCACATTGCAAGACCTGGGTCACGATGATGAACTCCACTCATTCCGTTGAACAAGTGAGTAACCATTGATGCGCCAGCATCGACAGCATTCTCGAACTGACTTTTTGTTGGTCGTGAGTGTCCGAGCGACACTGTGATGCTGCGCTCGCGTAATGATCGGATTGCGGGAACGACATCAATTTGTTCGGGCGCAACAGTTATGAGACGCACAGAAGGCACTAATTGAGAAATCCAATCAAGATCACAAGCAATGATGTGCTTGACCGGATGGGCGCCAGGAGCACCACCGAGAAATGGACCCTCTACGTGAACTCCGGCAAGACCGTGCACTTGCCCAGATTGAAACGACTCATGAAGAGAGTCCAAAGAAGCAGACATTCTTTCAAGCGGAGCCGTAACTATGGTTCCTAGCCAACTTGTGGTCCCTCGTTCGAGCAACCACTGATCAAGTCGTACTAAATCTTCAGTTGAAGCATTCGCCACATGCACGTCGTGGAAACCGTTCATTTGAATATCCACGAAGCCAGGACACACCACGGGGTACTCAGAATCTCCAACATGCTCGTCAATTGATTCAACGAGTCCCTGGTCGGACACAACTATTCGTCGTGGCCCGTGGAGCATGTCTCCATCAAAAAATTGACTGCAGGTGATCTCGCGTGACACGTTCAAAATGTAGTGGGATTTTTAGTTGAACGAAGCTTTCGCCGTCGCCGTCAGACGAATATCTGAGAAACGTACCGTTGCTAACCGCAAAGTAGTGAGAGTCTTTATGACCCACCACCCTGGATCAACCTGGAACCATCTGTGCGACAATCGCGGGGATGACGGTGCCGCGTGGTGATTGTTATGAAGACCTTCTCCCATTGTGAAGAAAGCTAACCACTGGAGATTGGTGGCACGATTGTCATACGGTCTGCGACCAAAATGATGCCCCAGGGCATTGACCGCAGCGTTGCTAGCTAAATAAACGTTTGCATGAATGAACGCTGCCAGAAGTCCGGTCCATGGTCCGAGCGCAATCATCAAAATTGCTATGCCCGAGAGCAATCCGGTTTTATTGTGGCCAAAAAAGAGCTTGTCCCATCGGTCGTCAGGTAAATCTTTGGCGTAGCGATCAATAGTGGTCGGATCAAGAACAGTCGCTCTGTATAAGGCGACGTTTTTAACTTGTACTTTTTTCCATCCAAGTAATACGGGGGAGTGGGGATCGCCTTCGATATCGGTATAGGCGTGGTGTTTTCTGTGCACAGCCACCCACTCCTTCGGCTTTATGCCGGTAGAAAGCCACAGCACTGCGCGCAAGACAACCGCAACTGATGGTCTGATAGTGAGTGCCCGATGACTCAGAGCCCGATGCAAATACACCGTTGTACACGTGTTAGCAGCGGTACAGACGACTGCTGCAACCAGGAAGGCGGTCAGGACACTGGAGAATATCGAACTCATAGCTCCACCCTAACGGGCTACCTACTGGTAGGTAGGGCAGAAATGGCGGTAAGTTGCAAAGGTGTCCGATGTAACAGAAGAGATCAGTTCTAAGTCCACCCGAGAATTGATCCTCGACGAGGCTCTGCATTGCTTTGCTGACCGTGGCTATGAGGGAACGTCTCTCAATGACATAGCGGCCGGGGTAGGTATACGACGTCCCAGTTTACTTCACCATTTTCCTAGCAAAGAAGCTTTGTACACCGACGTTTTCGAAATGCTTTTATCTGAGTGGCTGGAAGGTCTCGAGGTAGCAATGGCGTCGCCAGCATCAGGATGGGATAAAGCAGAACTAGTCATTCGCGCCGGATTCGATTTGTTTGCACGTACTCCCGATTACGTTCGCATCATGCGACGAGAAGCACTAGACAGCGGTGTTCACGTGGGTGTTGATCTTTCAGGTTTCTTGCGGCCGCTATTCGATAGTGCTTGTGCGTATTTCACCTCCGAGATGGACGCAGGACACTTTCGCCGTCACAATTCTCAACACCTCATCATTACGGGGTACGGCGCAATTTTGACCTACTTTTCCGATGCTCCGTTCATTGACGAACTTCTGAATGATCAAGCTCTTACTCCTGAGAATGTGCGTGACCATTGCGATCATGTTGTCGCGTTCTTTCGCGCTGCTCTCGTCGCCTAGACCAGAGTTGTTACATCCGATACGGTTGCCCCATGTCATTTTGGGTTAACAACAGTCGCACTATCGGGTACTCGTCTGAAGGGTCAGGAATACCGATTCTGGCTTTTCACGGCACCACTCAAGCCGCCAACGCGTGGACGCAAGTGCAACAAGTATGTTCAGCCAATCTTGAATGGGTCACTTTTGAGTTCCCAGGCTCTGGTGAATCTGATATGCCCACAGGGCCGATTGATCTTGATGGCGTAGTTGCCGATGCGGTTGCGTTGATGCATCACTTAGGTCACCAACGATTTCACGTCATCGGTTATTCACTCGGGGCTGTGGCGGCGTTGCAATGCGCTGCAAACTTTCCTGAATCAGTGATCACGGTTACTTCTTTGTGTGGATGGTCCCAATCAGACGCGCGCATGAAAGTGACGTTTGACTTGTGGCGTCGTTTAATTGCAATTGACCGTGAACTGTTTATGCGTTATGCACTCGCTGACGGTTACACAGCGGCCGGTCTCGAGGTTCTGGAACCAATGTTCGAAGCTGTGGTCGGAATAGCCGCAGCGACGGTACAACCTGGGTCTGATGCACAACTTGAACTCGACATTCGTATTGATATCGAAAAGAGCCTGGGACGCATCACGGCACCTTGCCTCGTAATAGGCGGCATCGAAGATCGATGGGTAGACATTTCGAAATCACGACACATTGCCGCCACAGTGACTGGGGCAACTCTCGTTGAACTGCCCGCTGGACACCTGGTAATCGGTGAATTACCAGCAGAAATTGCGTCCGCGCTGTCTGCTCACGTGGCATAAAGACCCGTGCCCAATACGAGCACCCGTCTTTCGCAGCCTTTTCTGACTACCGTATGTAGTCGTGTCATCTGAGCAATCTTCCACCCTGTCTGAATCCGATTCAAAGTTGCTGCTGTCGTCGTACAGCGTTCCCTTTGCCCCTGAGAAGAAAACAAGTACACCAACAGAAGCAGTCGCAGCAGCTGATCAACTTGGTTATCCAGTTGTTGTAAAGCTCGGTGGTGACAACATTGCCCACAAGACCGAACGCGGACTTGTTCGTTTACGACTGAATAATGCCGAAGCCGTCTCCGACGCAGCGACAAACCTCTTGGCAGCTGCTACAACTGCAGATGGTGTTGTTCACTTATTGGTTGCCCCGATGATCAGCGGAACGCGAGAACTGATTGCGGGAATGCTTGTCGACCCACAGTTCGGGCCCACAGTGATGCTTGGTATCGGTGGCGTTATGGCAGAAGTCATCGCTGATGTTGCGTTCCGTCCAGCACCCGTTGACGAAGCGGGAGCTGCCTCCATGATTGATTCATTGCGAATGCAGGGACTACTTGAAGCTTTTCGCGGAGAACAAGCTGTGAACAGGGGCCAATTGATTTCTGTGATCGTTGGCCTGTCCCGAGTCGCCATGGAGCGCGACGATATTGTCTCGGTCGACGTCAATCCGCTTATTGTTCGGGAAAACGGCGATGTCGTTGCCGTCGATGCTTTGGTTGAGATGGGAAAACGCAATCTCTCAATGGTCTCCACGCGCCCTCCGTACACGGATGCCCAATTTCGAGCTCTTTTCGAGCCACGTGGAGTGTTAGTCGCAGGAGCCTCAACACATCCCGGAAAATTCGGATTTGTTTCTCTGCACAATATTTTGGCTAGTGGTTACGCAGGCGGGGTGTACGGCACCAATTTGCAAGGAGAAGAAGTTCTTGGCATAAAGACAGTCGCTGATATTGATTCATTACCCGACAACGCAATCGACCTTGTATTCGTATGTACTCCAGCATCTGCAAATCCAGACTTGCTTCGAGCATGTGCACGAAAGGGAATCGGTGCTGCTTTTCTTACCTCTGCTGGCTATGGCGAAGCAGGCGAAGAGGGAATACGTCTTGAAGCTGAACTGGTCGCTCTCGCTGACGAATTGGGAATACTTCTTGCAGGACCAAACGGCCAGGGAGTGGTGTCTACACCAGCGCAGCTGTGCGCACAGATTGTTGCCCCGTATCCACCCGCAGGAACAATTGCAGTCGCTAGTCAAAGCGGAAACTTCGTCTCAAGTTTCCTGAACTACGCGCGACAAACCGGTGTAGGTATCAGTCGTGCAGTGTCAGCAGGAAATGCAGCAGCACTTGGTGTCGCTGATCTAGTTGAATGGTATGGAACAGACCCCGAGACCACAGTTGCGCTGACATATGTTGAAGGCATCAGCGATGGTCGTGGTCTGATGGAACGTCTCGCGCGGGTGGCTGCACATAAGCCAGTTGTTCTTATCAAGGGTGGCGCCACTGATAAGGGAGCTCGTGCAGCAGCGAGTCACACAGGGGCACTCGCCGCCAATGATGCAATATTCGACGGTGCATGCAAGGCCGGAGGAATCACACGTGCCGCAAATGTGGAGGAAGCGTTTGAAGCAGCAGCCACGTTTGCCACACAACCACTTCCGCTTGGACCAAATGTTGTCGTACTGACGACTGCCGGGGGCTGGGGAGTTGTAACTAGCGACGCAATTGCTAACGATGGTTCGATGCAATTAATGACACTGCCAGAAGATTTACTCGCACAGATTGATACCAAACTTCCGCCGCGCTGGAGTCGAAATAATCCCATCGACTGCGCAGGAGGCGAGACGCGTGACACTATTCCTGAAGTGATGGCGATGATTGCAGAACACAAAGATGTCGATGCGATTATCTACCTTGGCCTCGGGATTCAAGCCAACCAAGCTCGATTAATGCGAGAGGGTCGATTCCATCCAGATCATGGTCTTGATCGCATAGTGGAGTACCACGAGCGACAAGATGCACGCTTTGCCCAATCAGCACATGATCTATCAGTTGCTACTGGAAAGCCAATTCTGCTTGCGACAGAGTTAGCAGTAGCTGACCCTAATAACTCTGGTGTTCGAACCGTTCGCGAAACCGGCCGGCTGTGTTACGCCAGTGGTAATCGCGCTGCAATAGCACTTGGACACCTCTATCGATATGCGGTTCACACAGGTGTCGCGCGCAAGTAGTGGCTTTGGCGCACGATCGAGGCAGTCAGCAAACCCTCTTCGCACGATCAGCATTTTGGCGATAGTTGGTTTGTTAGCCCTCGGGGGACTGTACGTGGCCTTGTCACGCACTGCATCACGAGTGACCCATCGAAACGAACGTGCCGTTGCAACCGTCCCTCGAGTATCGCTGCTATCAGCGCGCAGGGCACCGAACACATTGTCGGTCATCACTCGAACAGGCAAAGTATCTCGAGCATTTACAAATATTGTCTCGGACTTTCCATCACAGAGTTGCGTAGCCGTCGAATGGATGGGCACTCGTCTTGGTTCTCTCAACCCGACAAAAGCACTGATTCCAGCTTCGTCTACAAAGCTAATTACAGCGGCGGTAGCACTAGAAGTATTGAAGCCCGAATTTACGTACACAACGAAGGTACACGGGTTGTTAGATGCCGCCGGATTAGCAGCAGATTTGTTCTTCGTCGGAGGGGGAGACCCCCTTGTCATTCGTAACGAATATTTGGCTTCCGAAAAATATCCCACGACCTCGGGTACGTCACTTGAAAAACTAGCCGACTCTCTCGTCGCATCAGGATTACGACGTGTTGCGGGTTCTGTAGTTGGGGTCGATTCACGATATGACGACAAAAGATTTATCGATGTCTGGCCACAAGAATTTCACTTCACAGAAGCGGGTCCTCTTGGCGCTCTGATAGTTGACGATGGTGTTGTGCTTGGTCAGGCAACAAAACCTGATGACCCGGCAGTTGCCGCCGCAACTGAATTACAAAACCTCTTGAACGCAAGGGGGGTTTTATTCGGCGGTATACCGCGCCATGACGTACTGCCGTCTGGTATTCCAGAAATTGCCTCCATCCAATCTGCTCCACTTACCGCAATCATTCAAGAGATGTTGGTCAGTAGCGACAACAACACCGCTGAGTTATTGCTGAAAGAAATCGGTTTTGCATCTCGAGGCTCTGGTACAACTGCAGCGGGACTTACTGCAGTTCACGAACTGCTTATGAAATGGAAAATTGACAAAGATGTTCAATTGTTCGACGGATCAGGTCTTGCATCAGACGGGCGTATTCCTTGCGAGGTATTCATGTCACTGCTTCACATGTTTTCTACGTCCATGCCCGGCTTGATGGCAATTGCAGGTGAAACAGGGACCATACGTGACACATTCGATGGGACCGCAGTGGCCGGAAAACTGCGCGGCAAGACGGGGACTCTCAATGGAGTGAAGGCACTTGTCGGGTATCTGCCCGTCACGAATTCTGATCCGGTGATTTTCTCGATGTTGATGAACAAGACGGGGATAGATAATCAGGGCTCATATCGCCCCATCTGGTATTCATTGGCAGACGTGCTGAACAGAGCCTCTGCCTCACCTTCTGTGGAGCAATTGAGGCCATAAATCAGCCTGTGGATATCTCTACGCCACTGGCGTACAATGTGAACCCCATGGATACGTCCCGCATCACTCATCGACCCAAGAGAGGTTCTGTCGGCCAAGTGGGCGACCTTGTCGACACTGTGAAGCAATATGCACGTCAGGAAACTCTCGAGCCCCTCAAAGGTGCCATACGGTGGGTCGCAGTCGGGTCAGTAGCGGCTCTGTCTCTCGGTCTTGCTTTGGTTTTTGCTGCGCTCGGCGTTTTGCGTCTCAGCCAAGATCTCGGCGGCACAGTCCTTGATGGTTCGTGGTCGTTTGCGCACTATTTCATTACGTTGTGTGTCGTGGCTGTTCTAGTTGCTGTTACATTTTCTCGCGTCTCGCAACGCAGTCTCGCAAAGGATTATTAATCATGGCTGACAACACTCGCATCTCGCGCGATGATCTTGAGTCAAAGTTTCGTGCACTTCAAGCCGACATTCAAGGTCGTGCCGCCGACAAGAAACAATCTGCCATTGCAATAGGTTCTGCTGTCGCGTCAATCGTCGTGATTCTTGCGTACCTTTTGGGTCGTCGCAAAGGCCGGCGTCGCGCATCTCGCGTTGAATTCCGCCGGTTTTAGTTTTTATGCTCACACTTGTTCGCTTTATCGGACGTCGTCTCTTCCTTAGTCAATCCAAAAAATTTCGTTTGATCAGTCGACTCGTGACATTCGTCGGTCTTGCACGATTGACTTCGCGCGCGATTACGCCAGTACGGCGAATTGTTCTAGCCCGAGATGAGTCGATGGAAATTCGTATTACTAAGACTGGACGTCACACGTCATGAGTGGAGTATTTGCTGAAGGTGAAAAAGCACTGTTTATTGACTCGAAGCAGCGTCGCTATCTCATTCAACTCAACAAAGAAGGCGAGTTCCACAGCCATGCGGGGTTCGTTGCCCACACATCGGTAATCGGAACGCTTCCCGGACAACCTGTCGAATCCACCAAAGGTTCTAAGTACATTGTTCTGCGACCAACGCTCGAAGACTTTGTTATCGAGATGCCTCGAGGTGCTCAAGTCATCTATCCAAAAGATTTAGCACCAATGTGCATGATCGGCGATATTTATCCAGGAGCACGAGTATTTGAAACTGGCGTAGGTTCCGGAGCGTTGTCTATGACGATGCTGCGCTACGGAGCACACATTACGGGACTCGAGCTGCGAGAGGATTTCATGAATCGCGCAAGGGCCAACGTGCGTTCTTTTCTTGGCGAAGAGGCGTTGTCGAGATACAACGTCTCACTCGGTGATAGCTACGAGGCAACGTTAGAGGGGTCATTCGACAGGGTAATGCTTGACTTGCCCGAGCCATGGCAAGTTGTGCCCCGCGTTCAACATGTTTTAGAAGCTGGTGGGCTATTGGTGGCCTACACGCCTTCAATCACACAGGCGGTACAAGTACGAGAATCAATGGGTAAGGGATGGGTGGATCAGCGCACTCTAGAAGTGCTTCATCGCACATGGCACATTGAAGGCATGGCTGTACGTCCTGACCATCGAATGGTCGCTCACACAGCGTTTCTTACTGTGGGGCGTTGGATCGGTTCGAATTCTTAGGGTTCAATAAAGATGCATTCGCCGGGGCATTCTTCGGCAGATTCAACAACAGCATCAATCATCTTGTCGTCGAAATTAGCGAGGCCTTCAGCACCTTCAGCGTTGCCTTTGGCTTTCGCGAATACTTTGTCGCCTTCGCGGACATAAGCAAGTCCGTCATCAAGAAGCGTAAAAACGTCTGGTGCAATTTCTTCGCACAGGCCATCGCCAGTGCAGAGGTCTTGGTCGATCCATACCTTCATTTAGGGGGTCCCTTCTCATGAGCCGTATCACGGCACCAATGGCTGCCCCCACTTGGGGACAGATTCCAGCCTACACATCCGATACCCGTGTCGCCTTGTCTATGAACGTCAGAAAACAAAATGAGCGCACCAATGATGGACAGCCCTGCGCCCACGGTGACGAGTAGCGTGGAGCCTTCATGACGGAGCCGACCATTTCTTCTGATGCACCTGAGACGCATCCGGTAACAAAGGCCCTACGTGATTGGTTTTTGGTAGTGGTCCTGGCGTTGGGTGCAGCATTACTTGTTCGCGTGTATGTCCTGCAGCAGTTCTACATCAGTGGGCCCTCTATGGAAACGACCTTGTTTGGCAATAACCGAGTGCTTGTGAATAAGTTGAGTTACCGACTTCACGATATACATCGGGGAGATGTTGTCGTGTTTGATCGGGTGACCACCAGCGATGGGACGGTCTCACACGATGATCTCATTAAACGGGTAATTGCTTTGCCGCGCGACACCATCGAGATTAAGAACTGCATTGTCATTGTTAATTCAAAGCCGACAGTAGAGCCGTATTTAGACAAAGACGTTCTTGATGTCACCGACCCCTCCAACAGATGTCGAGTGGCAAACATGCCAATACAGACAGTGCCGGAAAAGAAGATTTTCGTGATGGGTGACAACCGTTCTGAATCATTCGATAGCAGAAGTTTTGGACCCATATCGGAGAGCCTGATCGTTGGTCGAGCCTTTGCGATTGTGTGGCCGTTTAGTCGAATTTCGACGTTGTAGAACCTACGTTCGAGGAACGAAACCGATTTCATTTTTGTAGGTTTCAACCATGGTGTCCACGTGGTCGCTAAAGACAGCATCGAAGCCCATACGAAGCGACGTCGACAAGACATAGTCATATTGACAATCCCAGCCGAACGCAAACATCCCGAATTTATGGACCAAGGTTGTGGTCCCGCCAGTCCAGTCAGAGTGATGCATGTTCAGGCAATCAACACCGTTAGTCGATAGCTTCGCGCACCGCATCTCTAAACCTTCTTTGATTCTAGAGAGACGAGTTGAGTCAACGAGGCGCACGTTCGGCAATAGAGAACGTTGCGCAATTACAACAGCACTTGAATAGTGACATAACCATAAACGTGATTCGTCGAATCCACAATTTTGAGCAGTCTCTGTTGTCCGCTTAAAGCTTTGATCATCCTTAATGTCAATACTTAAATCAAAATCCGTTCCACACAATTCAAACAACGAAGCAAGGGTAGGTATGTGTGCCGGTAATTCCGAGAGACGTAGGGTTGAAATGGGACGATTGCGTGCAAGTTTTCTTACAACGCCATCGTGGTCAAGAACAACATGACCGTCGGCAGTTGTCCATGCGTCAGTCTCGAGACCATTTGCACCAAGCCGTAATGCAAGTGCGAAAGCATCGAGAGTGTTTTCAGGTGCGTGGGCCATTCCGCCTCTGTGGGCGAAGGCAATTGGGTCAGACCGAAGGGAGGCAATGCGTTGTTGCACCCTCCAACACTAGGTGTCTGCTTCTATGCTGAACGGGTGTTCAATATGTCCGGCAGTGAGATTATTTTTCTGCTCGTTGCAGGGCTTGTCGTATTAGGACCTGAGCGCCTTCCCGGAGTCATTCGTAGAGGGGGAAAGATTTACGGAGATCTTCGGCGCGCCGCTAGCGGTTACGAAAAGGAGTTCCGTCAGACATTCTCAGAGCCCATCAACGAACTCAAATCGACAGCTGATCAAATGCGTCATGGTTTCGGTCTTGTTGACACAGAGCCGTCACCCCCGATGCGACCAGAGCAGGCCGCGTATCCGAAGCCAGACTTTTCAGCAACAGACGTAGATGTTCCAGCGCTCAACACTGACGATGAGTGACACCTCAGCCAGCCCAATCGAAGGTATGTCCATGATGGATCACCTTCGCGAATTGCGGATGCGACTCGTACGTATTGTCCTAGCAGTCGGAATTTCCACTCTGGTGCTTCTTGCCTTCTATGACCAGTTGAAGAATATGTTGACGCGCCCATATACGAATCTATGTGCCCGACGTCCTGATTTTCACTGCGATGGCTCGCTTTTCTCACTGGGTCCACTCGATGGATTTACCGCCCGGATGAGAGTGTGCGTGTATGGAGGGCTAGTTCTTGCTCTGCCAATCATTCTCTGGCAAATATGGCGATTTATCGTTCCTGCATTGTCCAAGCGTGAAAAAAATTATGCGGTCCCGTTCATTGCTTCTTCAGTGCTTCTCTTTTCATTTGGCTGCTATTTGGCCTATTGGACTCTCGACAAGGCATTGGAATTTCTCATCTCATGGTCTGGCAGTGACGTCACCCAGGCGTACCAAGTGACGAAATATATAAATCTAGTTGTGATGATGATGTTGGCATTTGGCGTTGGTTTTCTCAGCCCCGTCCTTCTTGTCTTCTTACAACTGGTGTCTGCCGTGACTCCTAAGACATTGATCAAGCAATGGCGGTATGCCGTGATGGGCATTTTCGTGGCAGCCGCCGTGATTACACCGTCGGGTGATCCCATCAGCATGTTGGCACTGGCGGTTCCTCTAACAATTCTGTATCTCATTGCGGTATTGGTTGGTTGGCTGCTCACGCGTCGAAGGGTTGCGTAGTTCTGTGTCTGAGGTTCGCGCAACATTCCTTCAGTCTTTAAATTACGAACCAGACGTTTTTCAAATTAAGGCCATGAACTCAATTGATGCTGACGCCTCTATCCTGGTAGCAGCCCCAACTGGGTCTGGCAAGACTCTCATTGCGGAATACGCAATAGCGAGAGCACGATCTTTAGGTCTGCGTGCGTTCTACACAACGCCAATAAAGGCCTTGTCTAACCAAAAATATCGAGACTTACAGAATTTGTATGGCGCACACAAAGTTGGGCTTGTGACTGGAGACAACGCAGTCAATGCAGAGGCGCCGGTAGTGGTCATGACTACTGAAGTTCTTCGAAACATGATTTATTCGCAGTCCAGCCGTCTAGAAGATTTAGGTGTCGTGATTCTTGATGAGGTTCATTATCTCCAAGATGCATATCGCGGACCTGTGTGGGAAGAAGTAATTATTCAACTCGACCCAGAGGTGCAATTGGTTTGTTTGTCTGCAACGGTGTCCAACGCCGACGAAGTAGGCGATTGGCTCTCAACAGTACGCGGTAGAACCGATGTTGTTGTTGAGACCACCCGTCCCATTGAACTTGTTAACCACTTTGCACTGTTTGACAACGCATCTAAGCAATGCGAAATGTTCGAGACGGTTGTTGCTGGGGAACCTAATCGTCATGTGCTACGACTTCTATCGAACGCAACTCAGGTTCGAGGCAGATCTGGACAAAATGGTGGTAAGAAACCACGCCGATTTTCTCCGCCAACACGTCCTGAAATAGTCGAACTTCTTGAAGACCAATCCATGTTGCCCGCCATAGTATTTATCTTTAGTAGAGCCCAATGCGAAGATGCAGTTCATTCATGCATGAATGCCGGCATGGTGTTGACATCTCTAGAAGAAGAGATACAAATACGAGAGATTGTTGAGCGACATTGCGAGAATCTCACCGCGGACGATAAAGACGCATTGCTATACCACAACTTTATTGATGATGTTGCCAGTGGAATCTCTTGTCATCACGCTGGAATGATTCCCATGTTTAAAGAAGCAGTTGAAGAATGTTTCGTACAAGGGTTGGTCAAGGTTGTCTTTGCGACAGAAACTCTTGCAGTCGGAATAAACATGCCAGCGCGGGCAGTAGTGATTGAAAAGCTCACGAAATATACGGGAGAGCATCACCAGTTGTTGAAGGCTTCAGAGTTCACGCAATTGACTGGTCGTGCAGGTCGTCGCGGTTTGGATGACATTGGGCACGCAATTTCACTGTGGAATCCGTTTGTGGACTTTGACCAGGTAGTCGGGCTAGCCCTGAGCCGTAGCTTTCGTTTGTCCTCGGCCTTCCGACCGACTTTTAACATGGCAGTAAATATGGTTCGCAATCGTTCTCTTGATGGTGCACACCACATTTTGAATCTGTCGTTCGCGCAATTTCAAGCCGATAAGGACGTTGTGACTTCAGAGGCATCTCTCGACGGTCGCAAGCGCGAACTTATATTGCTCGAGAAGGCTTTCGCAGAGAAGGACTTTGGTCAAGAGAATGTCACGTCCTCAGACCTGATGGCTTCTTCTGTTGAAGCAGAGATTGCGCTTCGGTCATTGCGACCTGGAGACATTGTCATGTTCGATGCATCCAACATCAGAGGACGTGGTCTGATCATCAGCACAGCTGCTCGACGCTCAGGTATTCGACTAACTGTTGTCACACCCAGTCGCAAGATCCTCGACGTCATGGCAAAGGATTTACGTTCGCTTCCGCTGAAGGCTGGCCACGCTGACCTACCTGTGCCCTTTGAACCTGCTCGTACCGAGTTTATTCGTGAGTCGGCTGCACGTCTAGTGAAAGCAAAAATCGACGAGACAATGGGACGAGCGATGCAGGAGCAGTCTGGCCCACGTGTCGTCGATTCACCTTTGTCACACAAAAGTATTCGCAAGCTACGAAACGAAATAGAACAGATGGAGAGCAGGGTTGGCACACGTGCCGGTTCAGTGGGCTCTCGCTTTATGGATGTAGTTCACATGTTGGAGGAAATGAACTACATCTCAGAGTGGACTTTGACGGAGAAGGGCGAGATGCTTGCGGGCATCTTTCACGAGTCTGATTTATTGATCGTAGAAGTAATGAACCGTGGGTTGTTCGACAACCTTTCTGTTAATGATTTGGTAGCGGTATTGTCCACATTGGTATATGAGCCCCGTGGCGGTGATTCTGGCGGTGCACCACGTTGGCCCAATGATCAAGTGCGCCAAAGATTTAAGAAGATCGAGCGAGTGAGTGAACAAGTTCAAGATATTCAACGTGAGCGCGGACTTCACCAACATCGTGCACCTAATGGGGGATTGGCATTCGAGACTGCTGCATGGGCAAATGGGAAACCGTTGTCTAAAATTCTCGACCCTGATCTGACACCAGGAGACTTCGTTCGTTCTATGCGCCAACTTATTGATCTCTTACGCCAAATTGTCACGACGACTTCAAATCCATCACTGCGCGACACAGCGGAATCTGCCACGCGTGCGCTCGATCGCGGGGTAGTAGCTGCAGCTTCGGGAACATCCTCGCGATGATTAGACGGGGCGAAGAGTGGGGATCGTCCACAACGCGGACCGAATCCGATGTCGTTGTTACAGGTGATATTGCATTTGCTCTCTGTTCACCGGAGCATCGACTAATTGTTTCTGGTGGTGACATTGCTCGGACCCTAGGTGACCCGCCACCACCAGACATAGGAGCCAGTTGCACCGAAGTACCGATTGATGCCTTACGCATCACAATCACTTTGCGCAACGGAAACACGACCACACAGATCGCGTCGTCACATGTGATGATCGGCAACTGGTTTCGTGGTCGTCTGATATGCGTGACAAACGGGGGATTCATCGGACGGAAGAATGTCTCTCCACGTGCACACCCGAACGACGGATTCTTAGATGTCATGTCGTTACTTCCGTCCATGGGGTTGCAGCAGCGCTATCGAGCCCGTCAAAAGTCAATTCTTGGAACACACACACCGCACCCGCTGGTCGAAACTAGTCGTGCTCGCACTATTGAATTCTCAGCGCTGTTTCGCTCTGAGACTCTTCGAATTGATGGTCGTCGAATCCGTGTATGGAGCTCCATACACATAGAAATTGTGCCGGATTACTGGAGACTGCTCGTCTAGCCATCTACGGTGGTGGAATGCAATCTTGGATATTGAACGAATCACCCGGCACCTATGTGTGGGGAGACATCGCAACGCCAGAACCTCAGGAGAATGAAGTTCGGATCCGCGTTGTAGCGAGCGCCCTGAATCATATGGATCTGTGGGTTACACGCGGAATGCCAAAACCTCCACTTCCACACGTTCCCGGATGCGATGTCGCAGGAATCGTTGACGCAATCGGAAGCAAAGTGACATCAGTTTCTGTCGGAGACGAAGTAGTAGTGAACCCTGGCATTTCGCCCATCGAAGACATCGTGCGATACGGCAACAATTCACCTATGGGACCTGGTTTTATGATTTGGGGTGAGCACTGTCATGGAGGTCATGCAACCTTTTCGATGGCCCCCGATAGAAATGTTCGTCCTCGGCCTTTGAACAGAACGTGGTTTGAATGTGCAGCATTTCCACTCGCGTATCTCACAGCACTACGAATGCTGAATAGAGCACGCGTTGCACCAGGTGAGACAGTCTTAATTGTCGGCATCGGATCGGGCGTCTCAACCGCAGCATTGGCATTAGCTAATTTCATGGGGGCTCAGGCAACCGTCACGAGCAGAGATGCTGCCAAGCGTTCTCAAGCACTCCAAATGGGAGCAGTTTCAGCGATCGATTCAGCCGATGCCAAATGGCCAGTGCAGGCCGATGTTGTTATAGAAAGCGTCGGCCCTGCAACATGGGATAAATCTGTTCGCTCGCTAGCCCCAGGTGGACGCATGGTGGTGTGTGGAGGTACATCTGGTTCCACAGCCGAAATCAATATTCCACGCCTGTTCTTTAAACAGTACGAGATCATCGGTTCTTCGATGGGAAGTTACGAAGAATTCGATCAACTCCTTGCCATTATCAACAATGGCCTGCCGATTGCGATTGACAATGTCTACCCATTGCAGCAATACGAGACAGCACTGTCTCGACTCGAACGTGGAGACCAACTCGGAAAGATTGTTCTTGATCACGGAGTGACACCGTGAACCTTTCAGACGTTGAAAAGCTAAAGGTCAAGGCGTGTGCCCTGATTGACAAGAATGCTGAAACTCTCGTCAACGTGAGCCATGAGATTCATGATCATCCTGAGCAGAATTATGAAGAAGTTTTTGCATCAGAGTTATTAACTCGGACTGCAAATGATCAGGGCGTACACGTAGAACTTGGTGCATTCGATTGCGCAACTGGATTCTCTGGAGATGTTGGTTCGGGCCCGACAGTGTGCATCATGAGCGAATACGACGCACTGCCTGATATCGGTCACGGTTGTGGACATAACATCATCGCGGCCGCAGGTCTAGGAGCAGCCATTGCTCTTGCATCGATTGCAGAGGCCTCAGGTGGTCGCGTTCGCTACATGGGCACGCCAGCAGAAGAAGGGGGAGGCGGAAAGATTTTGATGGCTCGCAATGGAGCGCTGGCGGGAGTCGATCTGGCCATGATGGTGCACCCGGCGGACGCAGATTTGGTAACTATCGACGCCATAGCTCTGCAACAACTACTAG
The DNA here is from genome assembly GCA_026393535.1 of Actinomycetota bacterium. GTDB lineage: Bacteria > Actinomycetota > Acidimicrobiia > Acidimicrobiales > Ilumatobacteraceae > UBA2093. The sequence goes on from JAPKZY010000105.1 coordinate 111,451, forward strand.
TGGAATACACCGGACAAGAATCCCATGCAGCTGCTGCTCCGCATTTAGGTCGTAACGCACTCGATGCAGCAGTACTTGGTTACATGGCAGTCGCCACCCTGCGACAGCACATCATGCCAACGGAACGTATTCACGGAATCTTTTTGAAGTCAGGGGAGAAGCCAAACATTGTTCCTCGTGAGGCATCAAGCGAATGGTATGTCCGATCTGACAATGTCACTTCACTTGCGGCTCTCAAACCCCGCGTACTTGCATCACTCGAGTCCGGGGCGCATGCATGCGGATGTTCTGTTTCACATGAATGGATTGGAACGGCATACGCAGACATGGTGACAAATAACACCATGGGAACAATGTACGCACACAATGCTCTCACCCTTGGTCGTACTGTCACTGATCCACGACATGGTGGGCACAGAGTTGTCGGCAGTACAGACATGGGAAATGTGAGCCATCTAGTACCGTCAATTCACCCAATGATTGCGTCAGCCCCAGCGGGAACATCGATTCACACCAAACAATTTGCTCAATTTGCGCGGTCACCGATGGCAGACCAAGCGGTACTCGACGGCGCTAAAGCAATGGCTATGACTGCTATCGATTTCTGGACATCATCCGAGCGTCAACAAGCAGTCGCTGCAGAGTTTCAAGCCGCTAGTACCGATAAGAATGTTCTGTAGCGGTATCCCTCTTAACGACCTACGCGACTCCTAGGCTCAAATGTCGTGAGTGTTTATGTCCCAGAGGAATTTACTGATGCGGAATCAGACATTCTTCGTCGTTATTTTACAAATCTTGATCTTCCAGTGTTCGCGTTGGTCAATTTGCCAGAAGTTGTAAAAGGAGCATTGTTTGCTCGTTACAGCCGTAGTCCACGCAGCCTGCGTCGTCTCTTTCTTGATGAGTTTGTCAACGATCTTGAAATTGCCGGAGACCAAGCTGTCGATGCCACAGTCGGAGTAGACAGAGCAGAGACTCTCTATGAAAAAGTTTTCGTCGAATACGGCGATGACTCTGTCGCACAACTGGGCGGTGTTCATCTTGCGTGTGAACAGTCATCTAATATTTTGACCAAGATTCTCGAGTGGGGTCGCCTTATGAGCTACCTCGAGCAGAGCACCCGCTACATCGCCTATGACGACAGACTCGGAGGGCGCTATCGCTATTACCGCGACCCGGACATCCTTGAAGGCAGGTTCGGTACGCGTTATGTCGGCGACATGGATCGTATGTTTGATTCCTATAGCCAACTTGCAGAACTAGTCACTGAACATGTGCGGTCGACTGTTGTTAAAGGTCCGAAAGATAGCGACTTTGTGTACCGTCAGGCCACTCGTGCCAAAGCACTCGATGCGGTCCGCGGACTGTTGCCTGCCTCTTCCTTATCAAATGTCGGTATTTACGGAAGCGGACAAGGTTACGAGCAACTCTTGTTGCGCATGAGAGCGCATCCTTTACCCGAAGCGCGTTATTACGCAGACATGATGCTTGTTGAATTGCGCAAAGTGATTCCATCGTTCTTGAGACGAGTCGACGTTCCTGAAAGAGGAGTGAAGTGGTCTGATTATCTTTCAACTAACACTGCTGCAATGACCGACCTTGTCGACGCAATCATGGGCGATGACATTGCGACAGATGTTGACGAAGTGACGCTGGTCGATTTTGATCCAGACGGTGAAAACAAACTGGTGGCTGCGGCGTGTTACCAGTACTCACATTTGTCAGAGTCTCAGATTCGTATGCGAGTTGAAGCGATGAGCGTGGCAGACAAGACCGACATCCTGAATGCGTACATCGGAAACCGCGACAACCGTCGCCATCGCCCAGGTAGGGCCTTCGAAAGCATTGACTACCGGTTCGATGTGCTCTCTGACTACGGCGCATTTCGCGATATGCAACGGCATCGCCTACTAACAATTGAGTGGCAGCCTTTGACTCCGTACCACGGTTATTCCCGTCCAGAACTTGTGGATGCAGCTGGTGGAGCTGAGATGTTTGATGAAGTCATGGCTCGATCTTCCTCGTTGTACGACGCCCTTGCGGCCGACTATCCGTATCAGGCCAGTTACGCCGTTTCCATGGCCTACAGAATTCGCTACGTGATGCAGTTCAACGCCCGTGAGGCGATGCACATGCTGGAACTGCGTTCTGGTCCACAAGGCCATCCTTCGTACCGCAGGGTGGCTCTGGAGATGCATAAGCAGATCTCTGAGAAAGCCGGGCATCATGCCGTTGCCGCTGCAATGTCCCATATGACAACTGAAGTACCCGAACTCGAAAGACTTGAGTCTGAAAGGCGCGCAGAGTCAAAACGGTCCGTTAAAGATCAGTAACAACTCTCGTGACAAGCGTCACTGTTTGATGGTATTTTGCGTGCATTCGCCGATTGGCACAGTTTCATGCCTAGTATCCCGCCGCGAGTCCTTGCACAAATTTAGGAGCACATAGTGGCTAAGAAGAAGATTGAACCAGTTGAAGTTGAGCTGGAGATTGACCTTGATGGGGACGAAATTGACGACCTTGAAGAATTGGAACTCGATGAGCCTCTGACCGAAGATGACGATGACGCTCTGCTCGATGACGATGATGACGACGATTCAATGGGTGCCACCATCGTGCGCAAACCCGGAGACGATGACGACGATGACGACGACATGGTTGCGCCGGACGACGTCGAAGAGGATCTCTCAAAGATCCTGAAAGATCGATTAGCCAGCGAAGATCTTCCTGCCGAAGAGGACGAAGTTCCAGACAACGAAGAACGCTCAACTGGTGATGATGAACTGCAACCAAAGCGCGCTGATGAACTGTTGTGTAGCAGTTGCTTTCTTCTTGTGCGCAAGAATGCACCAATGTGTCCCATCGGTGACGATGCGTGCCCTGTCTTTGTGAAGTAATCAAATGAATCTCTCTGCGTTTTCCAAAGAATGTTCGCGCAGATTTAATGGCGTTATTGCAGGACTGCAGAAGCAAGCGCCCTCTGCCAGGATGGTCGGCAAGTTCGCTGTTGACCAAGCTGTCAAAGAAGCACGCAAAGTAGTTGTTCGACCCTCATCTAAAGACGATGCAACTAGTGACTGATTTATCAATTTTCGTTCGCAATGCAGGGCAAGACGATGCCGCTGCTCTCGCAAGACATCAGAAACTGTCACAACAAGAGGCCACCCAGTATCGAGGATCAGCGTTGGCAACTTCGAAGGAAGTTACCCAGACTCTGGCATTAGTGGCGGGAGTGGGCACAACGGTAATGGGTTCTCTAGTTGCCACTGCCGCAGAAACAACCGAATGGTCAATTGATTCTGTGTTTGTCGAATCCGCTAGCAGAGATATCGGCATCGGCGATGCGCTTGTCCTTGAGTGCCTACGTGAATTACAACAACGGAAGGCTACTTGGCTGCAGTCAAGTGCTCTACCTGGTGATCGCGCGATGAAGAACTTATTCGAACGACACGGTTTGGTTGCTCAAACAATCATTGTCGGCAAAAAGCTCTAGCGGCCCTTCCACTGAGGAGCGCGCTTTTCGATAAATGCAGTAAGGCCTTCTTTTGTGTCTTCTGATCTCAAGATCGGTGCAAATTCCTTATTCGTCATCTCGATTAGTTCAGCGTCAGTGGAGTAGGCCGACGCAAGAATCACGCGACGACTCGCTGCTACCGCCATCGGTGCCGATAACGCAATTTTTTCTGCGAGCGCTATGGCCGCTTCGACCTCTTTGCCAGGCTCGACGATTTGGTTCACCAGACCGAGTGCATACGCCCGCTCTACTGACAACGGTTCACCCGTAAGAATGACCTCCATAGCCACAGCACGACCTATTGCGCGAGGGAGGCGGAAAAGGCCGCCAGCTCCCGCAATCAGGTTTCTCTTTACTTCAGCAAGACCAAATGATGATCGGGAAGTAGCAATGACCATGTCAGATGCGAGAACAATCTCGCAGCCTCCTGCGGTTGCGAGGCCATCGACAGCAGCAATGATCGGCTTCACTCTGTCGCGGTAGACATATCCTGCAAATCCTCCACGCTTCGTGCCGAGGCTTTGCCCACCAGCACTGAGCGCTTTGAGGTCAGCTCCCGCACAAAATACTGGAGACTTGTGACCTTCAGTGTTGGCGGTCAACACACCGACCCACACAGTGTCGTCTGACTCGAGACGGTCAATGCACGCCTCCATGTCAGAAGCCAGTTCGTCGTTTACAGCATTGCGAGCATCTGGACGATTGAGTGTGATTAGCGCAACGTTTCCGCGCACTTCATATGTGACCAAGTTTGACATGCCTCCACCGTAGTGAGAAGCAGTGATGGTGGGGAAGTTGAGGCTATTCAGCCAGTTCAGGCGTCGATACTGATTCTGATGCGACCGGTGCGTCTGAGACTGCATTTTCCGGGGTCTCAAGAGGCGGAGTTTCGACAACTTCTGCAACGACTGGTTCAGGCGTGGCAACTTCAGGCTCAGATGGAACGGTCACAGCTGCGGTTGGTGCTGGCTTCTGTGAACCAGATCCCTGTGGCTTCGGACCACGACGTGGCTTGTCAGCACCTGGTTTTCCGTCAGCAGATTTGTTTAATTCACCTGCGCGCTTGTGTGGACCCTTGTCGCCGCGAGGAACCTGCAGTGGGCGAGGGGGACGTGCTTTCGGATCAACTGCGATGCCGAACAATGCAGCGATCTGTGGCATAAGAGGGCCGAGACGTGTGACGGTTTTCGTGAGGTCTTCAGAAATCACAGTCGGAACTGCAGCAGGCAAGACTTTTGCATGGACAGGGGAGAACGCAGCAGCTTCTAACAGTGCAATCCAACGCTCTGATGGTGCATCTGTGGTGAGGCCTGCAACAGTTGCGGCGACAATTTGTGCTGCAAGGGGAGCAGGAAACGGAACGCCAGCCTTAGGAGGTTGAGAAGATAAACGCAATGCACGAACGACTCGACCCACTGCCGTTGCAGCGGCAACATCGTCGAGCCAATTCTTTGTCTCTGTTTCTTGACGAATAACGAGGCCTTGCTTCATCTTTGCAACAAGGGCACGAGTCTCTTCATCAATGGCAACCAATTGATCTGCTGTGACAACAATGGAACGTAAGTCGCGCAAGTCGATGTCATGAATAATGGATTCGGCTGATAGTGCCTTATCGCGCCATTCGGCTACACGAAGACGCGGCAACAACTGCTCTGCAATTTGTAGCAAACCTTCTGCAGGTACTTTTTCTTTGCCTGCTGCTACTGCAATACGGTTCTGCTCTTCAATTGCTGCGCGAACTGCCGGGACTCCACCGTTAAGTACTGTCTCTGCGATTGTGCGATGAGCTTCTGGCAATTCAGCAAGTACAGCATCAACATTGACGCGCAACGGACGAATTCGTTTTGCCTTTGGACGCTGCGGAAGTTCAGGCGGCGCGTCAAAGAATTGACGACGAGGACGATCAGTGCGACTTTCTGCACCTTCTTTACGATCTCCGCGAGGGCGATCACCGTCTTTACGCTCTCCGCGAGGCTTGTCACCGTCTTTACGTTCACGACGTGGACCTTTACGATCATCGCCGCCGCGCGAACCCTTCTTCGTAAGCTGTTGCGTCACTGGTTCGAATGCGCGAGTAGACGGAAGAATTTCAAGAAGACCCGTACGAACGTTCTTTGCTTTTGGGGGGGTAATTGACAACACGCGACTGCCATCAAGGTCGGTCTCAACATCGGCGCGCATCACGTCGTTGACGCTTGATCCGGCAGGGACGACTGAGTCGATAACTTCACCACGAGGCTCACGTGCGCCGGCTGCGCGCCATGTCCAAGTGCCATCTGGGCGTTTGCTGGTGAGTTCGATCTCGATACGACGTGACATAGGCATCTACGGTATCTCGGAAAACGCCACGACCATCAGAGGACACAGATCTAGTTGCTACCGTGGCGCATGCCTATCTACGCACTCGGCGATCAAATACCTTCAATTCACCCAACGGCTTATGTTCACCCTGACGCTGTCATCATCGGGTCAGTCACAATCGGAGCTCAGAGTTCCATTTGGGCCTGTGCAGTCCTTCGCGGCGATGACGGAGCAATTGTCATTGGCGAACGAACAAGTATCCAGGATGGCACTGTTGTGCATACGACCCCCATGAGCCATACAACGGTTGGCGATGACTGTGTTGTCGGACACCTCGTACACCTTGAAGGGTGCATCATTCACAACTTCGCGCAAGTGTCGTCAGGTGCGATTGTCCTTCACAGAGCCGTCGTCGGATCCGGAGCAATTGTTGCTGCTAACTCAGTTGTCTTGAATGACACCATTGTTCCTGATGGGGCATTGGCCGTAGGTGCACCAGCCACCATCAAGGAAGGGCGCGCAAGAAAGGCAGACATCGAGATGGCAGTCCTTGCCTACCTGCACAAGGGAAGTCGCTTTAGAGAACAGTTGCGCCGCATTGACTGAAATGCCCAGTGTCCCTTCGTGGACCATGCTTGATTTTCTCGTCTCTACATCTGAATCTGAATTGCTTGCTGACATGCTGTGGAGCCTTGGCGTTGTAGCTGTCGAAGAACGCCAAGCGTCAGGTGACTTCGTCACCCTACGCACAAGCATGGGAGTAGAATACTCAGTCTCACGTGATCACATTACGAAGAGTTTTCCAAATGTCATCGTCTCGGTTGCACACATCGAGAGAAGTGTCGCCGATACATGGCGCGCACATGCTGCTCCAACGTGGGTGACTGAAGATGTGGTGTTGTGCCCAGCATGGGTGACTCCACCTGATGCGCCGCATGTCATTCGTATCGAGCCCGCAGACACATTCGGATTGGGAAACCACACAACAACTGTTCTGGCGCTTCAGCTGGGTCTTAGACATTGCAAGAGAGATTCTCGAGTGTTCGATTTCGGATGTGGGTCCGGAGTACTGGCCATTGCTGTGACCAAGATTCTTCAGTGCGAGAGTTTTGTTTTTGACATTGCGCACAATGCTCGGGAAGTCGTGAACGTCAATAATGAACTAAATAATGTCAACACAACGTGGCTCAACGACAGCATTAACTTGAGTGCCGATCTCGTGTTTGCAAATATTTTAGCTCCGGTACTTATTGCAGAGTCAACCACCATCAAAGGTTCAGTTCACGAATCCGGCCTGATTGTGCTGAGTGGCATGCGCGATGATCAAGTACAACAAGTGCTGCTGTCATACAGCGAATGCTTGGAATTAGAAAGAGAAAGCCGCGACGGTTGGACTGCGGTGATTCTTCGAAAGATGTGACGGTTTAGGAAATATTTCGAGAACGCACACCAATGGGTGCAATGAGCCTGAAACCCGCTGCATGGCGTTCTTCTTCAGATTCTCCGCCCCAAAAACCGTATTCACGATTGCTGCGGGCAAATTCACGACACGTTGTAATGACTGCACATGACACGCACACTTCACGCGCTTGCGCTTCGCGTCGTTCACGAGCTTGGGGCCGTTCCGCAGCAGGAGGGAAGAAGATGACTGAAAGGCCACGACATTCTGCATCTTCAGACCAAGCAGTATCGTTCCATTCCCGAAAAGAAAATAGTTCCCCTATAGACATTGTTGCCCCCAACTTCGCCGCGCGTTTCTCCACCATAGCCGAATTGACTCATTAGTCAATTCTGAATCTTCACGGAACCCTATTATTCGGAAAATGCGGCCAGAACCCCGGCGGCAAAGGCATCCACGTCGTCAGGGGAGGTATCCCACGACGTCATCCAGCGCACTTGGGAGCGGGAAACATCCCAATCCCAAAAGAAATTCCAGGCCTGAAGGCGGTCTTTAACAGACGCAGGGAGGATGGGGTAGAGGCTGTTGACTGCAGGCGCAGTGATCTGCAAAGAATCGAGATGCGACAGGGCGTTATACAAACGAAGCGCCATGTCGTTTGCATGACTGGCGGTCTCAAGCCACAGATTGTCTGTGAGGGCTTCAACAAACTGTGCGGAGATGTAACGCATCTTCGACGGCAGTTGCGTGTTTTGCTTCCGAATGAAACCAGATCGGTCAGACGCAACACCCCGACGCAACAAAACAGCTTCGGCTCCGAACATTCCGTTCTTTGTGCCACCGAATGAGACTGCATCAACTCCTGCTTCAAATGTAAAAGCACGGAATGTAGCTGCATCACCACCGAGTGACGCAGTTGCATTTGAAATTCGAGCGCCATCGAGATGAACCCTCATGCCGAACGAATGAGCGGTGTCGCATACTTCGCGAATTTCTGCAATGGAATAGACCGTTCCGAGTTCAGTTGCCTGAGTAATTGAAACAACTCCAGGCTGCACATGATGCACATTTCCCAAAGCTGATGCAGCAGCGATGATGTGAGCAGGGGTCACTTTTGCGTCAGGGGAGTCAACGTCTTGCAGTTTGATTCCCAACATATGTTCAGGTGCACCGGTCTCGTCGACATGGATATGAGCCCATTCACTGCAGATCACAGACTCGGCAGCACGTAACAAACTTCCGAGCGCAACAATGTTTGAACCAGTGCCGTTGAAGGTGAACAGAACGTCGACATCAGCACCGCATAATTCTTGGAACAGCGTCGTTGCGCGTTTCGTAATTTCATCTCCGCCGTAAGCCATGACGTGCCCAGAGTTAGCCCGCTCAATAGCCGAGACGTACCGGGGGTGAGCGCCGCTGAAATTGTCGCTTGCAAAGAATCGTTCAGGTGCGGGAGGAAATGACACAACAATCAGACTACCTGTCGTACTATTTCGTCATGACGATATCCAAGGACACACCAGGGCAGCAGGAAATCGATAGGAGATGTCGATGGTGCCGGCATGTTCTGGCGTCGTCAACAGGCCCTGGTCGACCAAAAGAATTCTGCAGCCAGCGATGTCGTCAATGGGACTGGGTATCGCGCCAACGCGCATCAGAGCTTGCATTATCGGAAAACGAACTGGTGATGACACGCGACGAACTTGATGCACTGAAGGACCAGATCTATGTCTTGCATTGCGCTCTGCACGACGTACAAACAGATCTCGCATCACCACGCCAAACCAAGGAAACCTTGCTGGAGATGCTTGGCTGGCTGATGCAGGCAGCCGAACCCATTGCCGCCGCCTCATTGACTCCCGCTATACGCCCATAATCTCCGTTATGTAATTATAACTCTTAGAAAAGAAACATTCGCACAAAACCCTTGTCCCCGCAGACGATGAGACCAAACGCCTACAGTGCTCATATGCCCATTGCACAACTCGGTCCAGGACAAACTGCGCACGCCATTCTTGAACATCTGGAATCACTACGCACGAACGATGTGCGCTGGCGTGACGGCCGGTGTTTCACTCTTGCCTACAGCGCCGGGCCAGACGTGCTGGCGCTTGCTGAAGAGTCATATCGTCGCTTCTCTGGTGAGAACGCCCTGAACACCAGTGCATTTCCTTCCCTGCGAACCATGCAACAAGAGGTCGTAGACATAGTCTCTGGCTGGACCCACGGCAATGACATCACAGCAGGCTTTATGACCTCAGGTGGCACCGAGAGCCTCGTGCTGGCAGTACGGTCCGCTCGCAAGCGTGCAGAGCGTGAGCGACGCAACCTAAAGCGAATGAACATGGTTCTCCCCTCGTCTGCACACGCTGCGTTTGAAAAGGGCGCTGACTACTTCGATGTTGAGAGTCGCCGCGTACCTGTCGGTGCTGACTGGAAAGCAGACGTGAATGCACTGCGCGATGCATGTGACGCAGAGACAATTCTGATTGTTGGATCTGCACCGCAGTACCCGCAGGGCGTCATCGACCCAATCTCTGAAATCGCTGAGATAGCTGCAGAGCGCAATATCAACTGTCATGTCGATGCGTGCATGGGCGGAGTAACACTCACATACCTTGAACGACTGGGGGAACCGATTGCGCCGTGGGATTTCCGATGCAACGGCGTCACATCGATCTCCGTCGATCTACACAAATACGGTTACACCTCGAAGGGCTCAGGCGTTCTTCTCCATCGCAACAAAACATTGCGCAGCGACCAAACTTTTATGACTGATAATTGGCTCGGCGGAATGTACGGTTCATCCGGAATTTTGGGAACAAAGTCTGGCGGCCCAATTGCCTCGTCATGGTCCGTGATGCATTATCTCGGCGATGACGGTTACGAACGCGTCACACAAAGCGCGCGAGAATCCACTATGCGTATTTACAAACATCTTGAATCACATCCTGATTTAGAAGTTCGTGGACTCCCCGCTTCCACTCTCGTCTCATTTGGCGCAAAGGACCCAATTCGTCATGACGTATTTGCCATCGCGGACCGTCTCATTGCAGCTGGTTGGTATCTCGACAAGCAGACTCCCCCTGCCAGCATTCATCTCACGGTGAACGCAGTTCATGCTCCCCTTGTCGATGAATTCCTATCGGACCTCGATTCAGTTATTCAGCAGGTTGGTTCAGAAAAAGGATCAAGCGGCTCATACGCCACAACAGAATGACCCCTCCCCCTTGCGCGCAGACTACGGTATAGAAAAACGTCTACTTGGGAGAGCGTGTGCCGGCAACGGTTCACCGCCGAAGGAGCAACCACCCCGGAATCTCTCAGGCACAGGGACCAGGTAGACATCGAACGCTGGAAAGAGAGGGCTTGCCCTCCACCGACGGGGAAAGCCATTTCAATGGCGAAGCTCTCAGGTACAAAAGACAGCGGGGGTCACAGAGTCAATCGGATTACTTATGACCTCTACCCCACGCTCACTCACGTCGCCTGAATTTCACGCTGACCATTTTGCTCATCGTCACCTTGGACTCAACGACACCGATAGAGCAACCATGTTGGCGGCTGTTGGTTTCAAGAGTTCGGAAGAACTTCTCGACGCAACAATCCCCTCTTCGATTCGTCTGCGCACTTCTATGGCGCTCGCATCGCCCTTGACAGAATCCGAAGTTCTGCCAGTACTGAAATCCAAATTCGCAGCTGATGTCCATCGCACGTCATTTATCGGTCAGGGTTATTACAACACCATCACACCTCCAGTCATCAAGAGAAACGTTTTAGAAAATCCAGCGTGGTACACCGCGTACACGCCATATCAACCAGAAATTAGTCAAGGCCGCTTAGAAGCAATCCTCAACTTCCAAACAATGGTGTCCGAACTCACGGGGCTTCCGTTAGCGAACGGTTCTCTCCTTGACGAAGCAACTGCAGTCGCCGAAGCAGTCACCATGGCTCACAGAGTTAGTAAGTCAAAATCGGATTCAGTTTTCGTAGACAGCAACACTCACCCGCAATCACTTGCAGTTCTCTCAACACGCTTAGAGCCAATCGGTATCGCAATTCATTTAGGAGATATATCCACGTGTGATGCCTTGCTCTATTTCGCGATCGTTGTGTCAATGCCAGGAAGCGACGGCCATATCCGTTCATCTTCTTCTCTCACAGCCCTTACCGCACAAGCCAGGGAAAATAAGGCAATCTCAATCGCTATTACAGATCTTCTCTCCTGCGCTCTCTTCACCCCTCCTGGACAACTTGGTTTCGATATTGCAATTGGATCCTCCCAACGCTTCGGAGTGCCAATGGGCTTCGGTGGACCCCATGCTGCATTCATGGCAACCCGCGACGAACATGCGCGCGCACTACCAGGACGTTTGGTCGGTGTTAGTACCGACACAGAAGGTCGGCCAGCATTGCGATTGGCTCTGCAGACTCGCGAACAACACATTCGTCGCGAAAAAGCCACGAGCAATATCTGTACCGCTCAGGTTTCAATATTCGATTGATCTCAGATACATCGTTCTCACTGAGCGTCGACGAGACAACTACAGAAGAGATTGTTTGTGATTTATTGAAATCACTAAATGTCTCTGTTGTACAGGCAGCCAAGGACTCAAGTGCCGAATCACTGTTCCGCACAGACTCATATATGAAACAAGCTGTGTTTCACCGCTATCACACAGAACACGAAATGCTTCGATATTTACGAGGTTTAGCCGATAAGGATCTCGCTCTTGATCGCACAATGATTCCTTTGGGATCATGCACAATGAAACTGAATTCAACCACCGAGATGGAACCTGTCACGTGGCCAGAGTTTTCATCACTTCATCCGTACGTGCCGGCTGATGAATCACTCGGTATTCGAACAGTGCTTGCTGAACTAGAGGCCATGCTGGTCGAGATCACGGGATACGACGCAGTAAGCCTTCAACCAAACGCTGGAAGTCAAGGTGAGTTTGCTGGGCTGATGGCAATTCGTGCCTACCACCGCTCTCGAGGCGACCTTCAACGCACAATATGTCTTATTCCCTCTAGCGCGCATGGCACGAATGCAGCAAGCGCCGTGATGGCAGGGATGTCAGTCGTTGTGGTCGCCTGCGATGAAAACGGAAATGTGGACGTAGCCGACTTAACCAACAAAGCTGATCTTGCAGGCGACAAGCTCGCAGCAATTATGGTGACCTACCCATCGACGCACGGTGTATTCGAAGAAGCAATATCTGATATTTGCGACATCATCCATCAGCATGGTGGCCAGGTGTATGTCGACGGAGCCAATCTCAACGCTCTAGTTGGTACAGCCCAGCCCGGAAAATTTGGCGCTGACGTCAGCCACCTGAACCTTCATAAGACATTCTGTATCCCTCACGGTGGTGGCGGACCAGGCGTCGGACCTGTCGCTGTTCGCAGTCATCTCATACCGTTTCTTCCAAGTGACCCATTGTCGCCATCATCAGGAATTGGTCCTGTGTCCGCTGCGAATTTCGGTTCTGCAAGTATCTGCGCCATTCCGTGGGTGTACATCTCGATGATGAGTGCAGATGGCTTGCTTCAAGCAACAGCAGATGCAATTTTGTCGGCCAATTACGTAGCGCGCCGACTCAATTCGTCCTACCCAGTTCTGTACACGGGCGCAAACGGCACCATCGCACACGAATGCATTCTTAACGTAGGTGAAGTGATTAAGGGCTCAGGACTGTTGATCGATGATATTGCTAAGCGACTAATGGATTACGGGCTTCACGCCCCAACAATGAGTTTTCCAGTAGCCAATACTCTGATGGTTGAACCAACTGAAAGCGAGTCGCTTGCTGAAGTTGATCGATTCTGTGACGCAATGATCAGTATCCGTCACGAAATAGACATGGTTCTATCCGGCGCAATCACTGCTGAAGAGTCCGTTCTCCACCATGCACCTCACACGGTTGAGGATATTGCGGGAGATTGGAAACGTTCGTACAGCAGAGCTTCTGCGCTGTACCCACTCGCTCATCTCAGATCACGCAGCTATTACCCTTCAGTTTCTCGTATCGACGCAGCCTATGGAGATCGAAATCTGGTGTGTACCTGCGCACCGATTGAGCAGTACGCCATCAGTCTGGAAAACGCTACGGTGGGCTCGTGAGCGAATCAGAGCCAAACACATCTACGAACCCTCTCGAACATTTACTAGCACTTCTCGGAACACTCGATCCGATAGATCTAGCTGGCAAGGCAGTCGATGTCACCCGCAGGACAAGCGAATCATTATTGACAGTTCTTGAAAACTTTGCCTCGACAGTTGACAATCTTAATAAGACGACTTCTCGCATCAACAGTTTGCTCGACGAAGTGGAAGAGCCCTTGCGCCGCATCATGCCGCAGGTGGGCAATGCTATGAACGCAATGGCGTCGATGGGTGAAGTTGCCGCACAACTCGGAGACCTGACGAAGCGACTGGGACCGCTCACTACGTTGGCAGAAAATGCGGGAGGCTTATTTGGGTTTCGACCCAACAAACCGTCTTCGTCTTCTACTTCTTCTTCGCAACAAACGGAGTAGCAACAACTACTCCTTCGATGAGTGTTCCGCGCACATCCATCGACACAGAGTCCCCCACTGCTGTTGACGGTTTCACAAATGCCATCGCTACGCAATGACCAAGAGTTGGGGAGAAATTTCCACTACTGATAGACCCGATCTCATTGCCTGCAACATCCAGAACACGGGTCCCATCTCGAGCAGGTCGTCTGCCAGGTATCGAGATTCCGACCAAACGGCGAGACACGCCCTGCTCTTTTTCCGTCAACAAAGCTTCTCTGCCATGAAAGTTCGGCTTGTTCCACGCAACAACCCACTCAAGGCCGGCCTGCAAAGACGAGATCCCCTCACCAAGTTCATGACCGTGCAACGGCAATCCAGCCTCTAGACGAAGTGTGTCACGCGCGCCTAAACCAGCTGGAATTGCACCGGCTCCACACAACGCATTCCAGACAACTGCAGCGCCGCCGCTCGGCACAGCGATTTCAATTCCGTCTTCACCCGTGTAACCAGTTCCCGCTACAACACAGGAAAATCCACACACTTGTACTTCTTCAACAGTAAATCGTTTGACAGCAGCAGCTTCAACACAGACTTTCTCAACCACGACACGTGCCTCTGGGCCCTGCACAGCTATCACTGCACGCGTCGCTGTCGTGTCATAGCCACCAATTGCCGCCACAACCCGATCCGTATTGGAAGCATTCGGCATTACATCAAAGACTTGATCACTAACCCACCACACAATGATGTCATCAAGCACACTGGCGTCATCTTTATCGAGCAAATGTGTGTATTGCGCACGACCTGGAGCAATGCGTGACAAATCATTAGTGAGACACGCCTGCAACTGATCGAATGCTGTCGGACCTTCTACACGTACAGTTCCTAAATGCGACACATCAAAAATAACAGCGCCTGTACGGCAGGCAGCATGTTCTGCCAGAGTACCTGACGGATATGCCAAGGGCATGTCCCAACCACCGAACGGAACCATTTTTGCGTCAAGCAAACGATGCTGTGCATCGAGCGGCGAAAACCGCACCTTTATACTGCCCGCGAAATTGCGATGTCGCCCAAGTCATTAATTGGATGTAGCAGCACAATCTGCTTATCGACTTGTTCACGCACCGAGTCCATCGGAAGAATATTCAAAACACCTTGGCCGTGACGCAGTACGTCAATTAACTCATCTCCATTGCACAAAACTACGGACGATCCGTCGATTACCAAGTGCGCTGCAGAAATATCAGTCTCAATATGGTCACGAAGATACGCAAAAACGTCACGAATCGATTCCAAACGTATACCGGCATCAAGAAGTTGCTTAATTATGCGCAACTCGAGCAAGTCTCGATATGTATAACGACGACGACTTCCACTCCCCGCAGCATCTGTACCTGATGGGCGTACCAGATCTGTACGAGCCCAATAATCAAGTCGACGATAGGTAATACCCACCACGTCTGCTGCCTGCGTTCCACTAAAAGTTTGAGTCATTGAGATGTCGATTCGTTTAGCCCTAGTTTCGCTTCGGATTGGAAACTACGCGGGTGTAAGACGCTACGGCCAGAATGCCCATCTCGTCAAGATGTTAGGTGTCGAAATCTTCTGGGGAAATATTCTCGATGAAATCCCTAAATTCGTCGATAATCCCCGTCTCTGAACGGGATTCATCCTCTTCGACAACCTCACCGACCAAGTCAATGAGCTCATCAAGGACAAATATGGGGCATGAGGCTCGCAATGCGATAGCAACCGCATCAGACGGCCGCGATGACACTGTCACCTCTGGACCGCCGTCAGGAGTGAGCACCAGATCAGCGTAGTAGGTGCCGTTTGATACATGAGTAAGAACCACACGGCTTACAGAGACAGACACCCGCTCAAGAGCTAGTAAGAAGAGATCGTGTGTCAGTGGACGAGGAGTTTGTTCATCATCAAGTGCCGTCTTGATGGCCGCTGCTTCTGGTGCGCCAATAAAGATTTCAAATTGTCGACGCGGTGCATCCTCTTCACGCAATGTAACCACAGGCGTGTTTGAGATTCGATCAATTCGTACTCCACGTACCGAGAGAGATTTCATATTTACTTCTGTTCCGTTAACCGAGCGATGTCGCGCATCAACAATGAGTTACGCAACTCGCCACCGAGTTCCATGAACTCGGCAAGCATTTCTAGAGCTTCATCACGTGACGCTGGATTCCTCTGGCGCAAGAGAGGCAAAATTCTCTGTTCGAAAAGACTCAATTCACGATCAGCTGACGACTTCCATGCGCGCAAATGGCGTATGTCTATTCCCATTTCTTGAAAACGTCCAGCTGTCCGAGCGACAGAGGCTGAATGGGTATCAAAAAATGTGGTGTCCCCGACGTTATGCCCACTGACCAGGCCGGCTGCCTCTAAATCTTTCAGGAAGGCTGAATCTATGTGTACTTGTTCGAGAAGTTGATCACGAGGAATTGATTCGGTTTTATCGGCGTGTTGCAACGCTACTTTTCTTTGTTGACGCTTTACGGAAGCAGGAACAATGGGATCCTGTTCATGCTGAGATGATTGTTCTGTTACAGCTGGTCTCGGCATTGCTGTCCGCGCCGCAGGGTGGCCAGAAGTGGAAACCAACTCACTGATGTTGACAATATCTCGACTGATGTCTTGGCTTTCATCATCCAGTCTGCCTTTGATCACACGCAACGGAAGGAAATTGTTCTTCTGTTCTTGCAAAATGAATCGAAGACGTTCCACTTCAGCAGACGTAAATTTTCGATAACCAGAGGGTGTTCTTTCCGGCACTATTAAGCCTTGGCTTTCGAGAAATCTGATTTTCGAGATAGTTACGTCGGGGAATTCTTCTAGAAGTTGGGCCAGCACTTCGCCAATAGATAGATAGTCACGCTCAATCATGATTTTTCATCTGGTCTTTCTAAGAAAACCAAATGGAACTTCCCTATTTGTATTTCGTCACCCTGCGTAAGTTCAATGAGATCTACACGCGTCTGATTTACGTATGTTCCATTCAAGGAACCCACATCGCGAACGACAAAACTGTCATCCTCGTGAGAAATCTCACAGTGCCGACGGGAAACAGTGATGTCGTCAAGAGATATATCGGAATCGGCGTGGCGGCCGATATTGGTAACAGCAGCCGACAAGACGAAATGATCTCCTTCACCTTCACCCCCACGGAGAACCAAAATGGCTGTTCCTTGAGAAATTTGTGACAGAGAAACCTGCACGTCGTCTTGCGGGCCTGGAGCATCTTGGAGTGCATCCGTTTTCGCCAAGGTAATTGTGTGGTCTGACACAAGATCAAGAACAGTTCCACACGCAGAACAGAATGCTGACACTGGAGGATTCCGATGACCACACTGATTACAAAATACGTACGACATTACGACTGTCTCGACTAAGCACCAATAAGTGCTGAGTACTGCTCCGGGCTCATTAATTCTGATTCGTTGATTTCCGATACCTCAATATCGCAAATCCATCCAGCTACGTACGGATCCGTATTCAACAATTCAGGAGTAGCGATAAGTGCCTCATTGACGGCAACAACTGTTCCAGAAACCGGTGCGTATACATCGTTGACGCTTTTCGTGCTCTCGATTTCACCTAGTCCATCATGCAAAGTAATGGACGAACCGACCTCAGGAAGTTGGATAAAAACGATGTCACCCAGAGCATCTTGTGCATAGTCAGTGATGCCAACCCTGGCACGTGATCCGTCAAGCAGAACCCATTCGTGATCTTTGGAATATCGGAGTTGGGAAGGAACTGTCACTTCACTAACGGTACTCTCTACGACCTTCGTCCAGACGCCAAGTGGCTTCTCACCGACGGCAGGTACTGAAAGAACGACTTGTACGAAACGAATACGCCCGGAATGCCGACTGCCCATCCCATGTACGTAAAGACGGTCCACGCGCCGCCAGCCGATCCGAGAGTGACCCACGGAACTGCAGCCATCAAAGCAAACGTGGCCCACTTACCAAGGCGCGTCACGGGGAACCGCTCCATACCCATTGCCGTTGCCACGACCATCAGGATTGCAATAGAAACTTCTCGAATCAAAATGACAACTCCGAACCAGACCGGCAAATACTCGTAATACAAGGCGGCACCAATACCGACAAAGAAAACTGTCCGGTCCGCAATCGGATCAAGAATCTTGCCAAGTTCGCTGACCTGGTTAAATCGTCGTGCGATATAGCCGTCAATCCAGTCAGTAGAAGCAAGAAGGCCGAAGAACCAGCTACCCGCCACTACCCGACCATCAGCAAACAGACTGACGAATGTCGGCAACATTGCAAGACGCAAGACCGACAACGCGTTCGGAATAGTTAGGTTCTGTCGAATACGCACACCTCGATGGTAGCCCCAGTGACCAATCCCCAATAGCGACCGACATAGTCTGCTGATATGAAACCAGCCCTTGAAAACCATGTTGCCTTCATCACCGGAGGCGGTTCTGGCCTCGGAGCTGCCGCCGCCCGTCGACTTGCCGCAGATGGAGCACTGATTGTCGTCAACGATCTAAACCTTGCTGCTGCCGAGAAAATTGCACACGAAGTTGGTGGTATCGCGTATGCGTTTGATGTCACGGATTCATCAGCCTTCACTTCGGCGGTCGACGACTGCGTCAAAAAACTGGGGCGTCTTGACATCATGATCAATAACGCAGGCATTGCACCTCAGGACACAGCGTCAAAAACGGATCTCATGATTGAGAATGTGACGAAAAGAATGGGAGGCGACATTGATCAGATGAGTCCGATGAACTATCTGCGTGATTTAACAGATAAAAACTGGGACCGGATGATCAAGGTTCATTTGTATGGCGCGTTTTACGGATGCCGAGCTGCTCTCACACATATGCAACCTCAGCGATCAGGCCGCATCATCAACATCTCTTCAGTGCTCGGTTTGTATCCAGCAGCCGGGGCTCCGCACTATTCGGTAGCGAAAGCCGGAATCATCACCCTTACTAAGGCTGTAGCTGCTGAAGTTGCGGCCTTGGGAATAAATGTCAATGCCATATGTCCTGGGTACATTCGCACTCCCCTGCTCACACCGTTCAGTGAAACGATGCTCGCAGGCATCACAATGAGAATCGGTAAGGGTCGATTAGGTGAGCCAGAGGAACTAGCAGACATGATCCGTTTCCTCTCAGGCCCCGAGTCTGAGTACTGCACAGGAGATGTATTCAACGTGTCAGGCGGCTACACGGGATGACAACCATCTTCACTCGCATCATAGACGGGCAAATTCCTGGCACTTTCGTACACAAAGACGAAGCATGCGTTGCATTCATGTCAATTAATCCCTTGGCCGATGGACACGTACTTGTCATTCCGCGAGATGAGGTTGACCACTGGGTTGATTTATCTCCGTACATCGCGTCGCATCTCTTTGAAGTGTCCCACCGAATCTCACGAGCCCAGAGCGTTGCATTTCCATGCGAAAAGGTCGGCCTCATCATTGCTGGATACGAGGTGAATCACAGTCATATTCATTTGATACCAACAACCCATATGGGGCAACTCAATTTTGCTAATGCAGCAGCCAGTGTGGAACGTTCAACACTGGAAGCACACGCAGAGAAAATTATTGCAGTTCTTGCATCGCTCTAGAACAGAGTTAAGTTGCCGCTCTCGAGCGGTTCTTCATCAGGCAAAATTAGCGACGCGTCGTTGTTGCGAACACTATTTACACGCGTGGATACTCGCAAAGTTGCAAATCGTGGTTGATGCGCGGGACTAAAAAGTTCCAGAGGCGCAACCGCACTACTCATCCATTCCAACGCATCGTAGGAAGTCAATTCAACGGGACTGCGATTATGGATATACAGCAAGTCATCAACACTTTCGCGAGTAATTAGCGAAAATGTATGACGTCCCTCTAGTGCTGGCGAGGAAGCCCATATTCCGGCAACCAGCATTAGGTGCCCATCTTCACGCGTTACATAATACGGGACTTTTCTTTTCGGATCCGACCTATCCCATTCATAAAATCCGTTAATCGGAATGATGCACCGGTGACGAGGCACTTGATTGCGAAACGATGGTTTTTCAGTAATTGTTTCGGAACGAGCATTGATCATCTTCGAACCCACATTCGGATCTTTCGACCATGTGGGAACAAGACCCCACTGCATCGCATCCACCACAATCTTTTGTTCTTCCATTCGTAGGATCGGAACCGAATGTGTTGGAGCAGTGTTGTAGTTGGGAGCAAATAAAGTGTCATGACCAGAAACATCAAGAACGAACTCGGTCTTAGAGACAGCTAAAGAAAGTTCCTCTACTAAATCAGTTGTACTAAACGCTCCAACGAAACGACCGCACATATCTACCTATTCCGTTCGCACTCGGCACCAAACTAGCCAAAGCCACTCGTTAGAAGAACTCTAAATTCCCTAGACTCCACGATTCCCATCACTATCAGGTATTACAGGGATTTCTCATTGGTCGGGCTGGCGGGATTTGAACCCACGACCTCTTGTCCCCCAGACAAGCGCGCTACCAAGCTGCGCTACAGCCCGAATGGTCTATGACTCTATCGGCGTGATTGAGATGTTGCCTAAACGAAGATTTGTACGACACGCCAGCCTAAATAAGTGCACAGCAGACCGACAAGTAACTTAAAGTGCCATGGCGTTTTGTCACCGTCACTGCCGGCAAGTTTTTTCAAATCAAGTGTGTCAACTATGACCCGACCAGACAACGACATATTGTCAACAGCGGACAAACAATCCGGACACTCACCGTCGGCGGTTAAAGCAGACGGTGCAAAATATTTGGCACATGGTTCACACCACGGCATATCTAATCGCCTTTTTTGCGGACTCGAAGTTTGAGGGGTGTTGAACCGAACTCAAAAGCCTCACGAATGGAACGCTCTAAATAACGAATGTACGGCGCTGACAATTCTCGGTTCACAAACAGAGTGAACGTCGGGGGGTCATTTGCACCTTGAACAGCAAACAAAACGCGAGCCCCACCTGGTGCAGGCGATTTCTGTTGTGCAGCTGAAATAACTCTGTTGACGTCTCGAGTAGGAATCTTGCGATGGTACTGCTCGATCGCTTCTTGTAGGACAGGGCGCAATTTGTGCACTCCCATGCCAGTAAGGGCAGACAGCTTCAACACAGGCGCGTCGTCAATGAAATACAACATGCGCGCCAGATCAAGTTCCACTTGTCGACGGTTCTCAGAATCAAGAAGTTCCCATTTGTTCAGCACGATAAGTATGGGACAACCAGCGACATCGATGCGTTCTGCCAGCCGTTGATCTTGACTCGTAACACCGACAGTTGCATCAATAATAAGGATTGCAATATCAGCCTCATCGATCGCCTTCAGGGCTCGAACGAGCGAGTAAAACTCGGTGGATTCGTCAATTTTACTGCGCTTACGCATTCCTGCGGTATCTATGAATACCAAAGGACCATCAGGAGTCTCAACAAGGGTGTCCACGGCATCGCGGGTCGTGCCTGGCATGTCGTGGACTACAGAACGTTCTTCTCCGACCAAACGGTTAAACAAGGTGCTCTTGCCTACATTTGGACGACCAACAAGTGCTACACGAGGAACGCCGTCGGGTTTAATCGCATCTAGTTCTCGAACCGGTAGCTCCACGTGAGGGATTCGCGCTACAACTTCATCGAGAAAGTCGCCTGAGCGTCGACCATGAAGAGCAGAAACTGCCATTGGTTCACCAAAACCAAGAGACATGAAGATCCATTTCTCTTGTTCGCGACGGTCATTGTCTGATTTATTTGCAGCAAGTAGAACAGGAACACCGGTTTTGCGCAACCATTGCGAAATGTGCTCATCGTCGTCCGTTACCCCTACGGATGCGTCAACCATGAAAATCACAAGGTCAGCTTCGCGGACGGCTTCTTCCACTTGCCGACTTACTTTGTCGTCAAGTTCGCTTCCACTTGGCATCCAACCACCAGTGTCCACAATCCAGAATTCAATACCAAGCCACGAGGCCATATGCGGGTGTCTATCTCGC
>JAPKZY010000085.1 GCA_026393535.1 Actinomycetota bacterium
GCAGCAGGCGGCCTGATGTGGGACCCAGCAAACGTTGATGTGTATTACTTCGCTCCACAAAAGTGTTTTGCATCTGACGGTGGCTTGTGGTTAGCAGCATGTTCGCCAGCAGCCATTGAACGTATTCGTGAGATCAAAGCATCAAAGCGTTGGATGCCGGCGTCGCTTGACTTGTCGATTGCTCTTGATAACTCCGTTGCAAACCAGACCTACAACACTCCGGCGCTTGCCACTCTCATCATGTTGGACGAACAAGTGAAATGGCTGAACTCCAATGGCGGTCTTTCATGGGCTGCGGCCCGTACTGCTGAATCAGCACGCAATATCTACTCATGGGCCGAGGCTCGCGCCTTTGCATCACCGTTTGTGTCAAACCCTGCAGAGCGATCAAATGTTGTGGCAACTATCGATATTGACGGCGTTGACGCCAACACCATCAGTGCCATTCTGCGCGCCAATGGCGTGGTTGATACGGACAGTTATCGCAAATTAGGCCGTAACCAGTTGCGTGTTGGCATGTTCCCCGCCATTGACCCATCTGACGTGGCAGCACTGACTGCCTGCATCGACGTAGTGGTTGACCATCTTCGTTCGTAGATTGAACATCAATGCCCATCAACGTTGACGAAGTACTAGAGACCTATTGGGATGATCTCGCGCCACTGCGTAACCCCGTCATGCTCATTGCGCTGCGTGGATTATTCGATATTGGTGGCGTAGCAACATCAGCGCTCGATTGGATGCTGAAAGAACGCGACGCAACAGTTGTTTCCGATATCGACCCGGACCCATTTTTTGACTTCACACAAGAACGCCCTGAACAAGTCATTGACGAAGATGGCGAACGACAAATTCAGTGGCCTGAAAATGACTTCATGATCATTCGATACCCAGAAGGTGCGCGCGACATGATCGTGTTGAATGGCGTTGAGCCACATGTCTCGTGGGCAACGTTCTCACAATGCATCGTTGAAGTTGCGCGCGGACTTGGCTGCAACCTTGTTGTCAGCCTCGGTGCTGCGGCTGAACAAACACCACACACTCGCGTGCCTCTTGTAGTTGGTAGCACCACCAATGAAGAGCTCGCATCACGTCTTGGTTTAAGCCGTCCGCAATATCAAGGACCCACAGGTGTTGCCGGTGTCATGTTGGGCGCACTTGATGACGCACGCATCCCGAGCATCAGTCTTCGTGTTGGCGTGCCCCACTACCTAATGCATGCACAGCACCCAAAAAGCGCAGCTGCATTACTGCAGCACCTGCAACACGTTCTTGGCATTCCTACTGATCATCAAAATCTTGTCGACGAAATTTCACGTTGGCAAGAACTGCATGACGCAGCAGTTGAAGGCGACCCAGAAGCATCGGCATATGTCACCATGCTCGAGCAGCGCTATGACCACGCCATGGAACGCAATATGCCAAGCGGCGACGACTTAGCCGCAGAACTCGAAGAGTTCCTCCGCGGCCAATCCGACGACGATTAGTTATTTGATGGCTGCGAAGCCCACTGCAAGGTCAGCCAAGATGTCATCAATTGACTCGAGGCCAACAGACAAACGAATCAGGCCTGGTGTTACACCAGCTGTTGCTTGCTCTTCTGGTGTTAACTGACTGTGCGTGGTTGATGCTGGGTGAATCACCAAGCTGCGCACATCACCAATGTTGGCAACGTGGCTGTGCAACTTGAGTGCCTCAACGAACTTCTTACCGGCTTCAACGCCGCCCTTGATTTCAAACGCAAGAACTGAGCCGTAGCCCTTTCCACCGAAGTACTTCTTCGCACGCTCGTGCCATGGAGATGTTGACAAACCTGCGTAGTTGATGCTCTCGACACCTTTTTCCTTTTGCAAGTAGGCAGCAACTTTGTCTGCATTTGACCAGTGACGGTCCATGCGCAATGACAATGTCTCAACACCCTGCAAGATTGCCCATGAGTTGAACGGGCTTGCAGACATACCGAGGTCGCGCAACATTTGTACACGTGCCTTGATGATGTACGAACCTGCACCAAGTGCTGGCCAATACGAAAGGCCGTGGTACGACGGATCTGGTTCTGTGAAGTTCGGGAAGCGACCGCTTGCAGCGAAGTCAAACTTTCCACCATCAATGATTGCTCCGGCGATTGAGTTTCCGTGACCACCAAGGAACTTGGTTGCAGAGTGGACAACGATGTCTGCGCCCCATTCGAGTGGGCGAATTCCGTATGGAGTTGGCACTGTGTTGTCGAGCATCAACGGGATGCCGTGATCATGTGCAACTTTGGAAACACCTTCGATGTCGAACACGTCGTTCTTTGGGTTGGCAAGTACTTCACCGAAGAACAACTTTGTGTTCGGGCGGATTGCAGCCTTCCACTGTGCAAGATCATCTGGATCGTCAACAAACGAAACTTCGATTCCCATCTTTGGGAATGTGTAGTGCAACAAGTTGTACGTGCCGCCGTAAAGCGATGGCGATGCAACGATGTGTGCGCCGGCTTCTGCCAACGTAAGAATTCCCAATGTCGCTGCGCTTTGTCCGGATGACACAACAAGTGCACCTGGCAATCCAACTGCAGTGGCGGTGCCGCCTTCAAGGTCTGACAGACGAGCTTCAAGAACGCCCGTTGTTGGGTTCATAAGGCGTGTGTAGATGTTTCCGATTTCAGCAAGCGCGAACAAGTTCGCTGCGTGTTGCGTATCGCGGAATTGATACGAGGTTGTTTGGTAGATCGGAACTGCGCGTGCGCCTGTTGTTGGGTCTGGCTCTTGGCCGGCATGGATCTGGCGGGTTTCAAAACCCCATGTTGCGTTTGTCATAGGGGTGAACGCTATCCCCAATTCCCGACCAAACAACTCGGGTATTACCAAGCCCTATATGGGCAATAAAAAAGGGGCCCGCCGAAGCGAGCCCCTTTTTCAATCCTTAGAAGAATCAGCCACCTGAGATGTCTGAAACCTTCTGCTTGCCAGCTGACAACCACGGCATCATTGCGCGCAGGCTCTTGCCCACTGCTTCGATGGGGTGCTTTGCTCCGGCTTCACGCAAAGCGTTGAAGTTGGCGCGGCCTTCTTCTGATTCCTTGATCCATTCGCGAGCAAACTTGCCCGACTGAATTTCCTTGAGAATCTTTTGCATTGCCTTCTTTGTTGCTGGCGTAATGACGCGAGGACCGCGAGTTACGTCGCCGTATTCAGCAGTATCAGAAATGCTGTAACGCATTCCAGTGATTCCTTCTTCGTACATCAAGTCAACAATCAGCTTCACTTCGTGCAAGCACTCGAAGTACGCCATCTCTGGCTGGTAACCAGCTTCAGTGAGAGTTTCGAAACCGGCTTGAACAAGTGCAGCAACACCACCGCACAGAACAGCCTGCTCACCGAACAAGTCGGTCTCAGTCTCTTCGGCGAATGATGTTTCGATGATGCCAGCGCGTGCGCCACCAATTGCTTCTGCGTAGGACAGCGCAATTTCTTTTGCCATACCGGTTGCGTTTTCTTCAACAGCGATGAGACATGGAACACCTCCACCTTCAGTGAAAGTACGACGCACCAAGTGACCTGGACCCTTA
>JAPKZY010000089.1 GCA_026393535.1 Actinomycetota bacterium
TCGGTGAGGCTCATGAGGTCAGTGTAGTTGCGGTTCATTGCGGGGCTTTGACCGCGGAATGCGAAATACCCCAGCGCTTACGCACCAGGGTATTTCAACAATTGGTTTCGTCAATCCAAAGCTCAGCGTACAGGGAAAGCAAAAGCCCCACGATTTACACCGCGGGGCTCGTACTCGGAATTGTCAACCCAAGTGCTTAATCATAGGGCTGGCAATTTCTATTTTGATCTCGTCAACTCAAAGCTCAGCGTATACGAAAAAACAGAGGCGGAACCTTGCGGTTCCGCCTCTGACTACTTGGCCTGTCCTGCGACGTCAATGCAGTAGAGCTGTGCACAAGCACCGCCGTTTGTTTTGTGAGGAGCGGACGAGCGGAATCGAACCGCTACCTTTGGATTGACGAAACCAATATGCTCCCGTTACACCACATCGGCCTCAACAGTTATGTGTGAATCGGGTTTTGGTTTTGGAAAGAGAATGGCCCGACGCTTTCGCATCGGGCCGTTGAGTTCGTCAATAGAATTACATGCTCACGCAGTTGCCTAATTAGGCGAGTGGAGGTGAGGGAGGTCCGTACGAGTTCAGCGATGATTCTGATGGCGTGCACGCTAAGACCAAGTTCACGATAGGAACAAGGGTCCACCAGCCTGAGCGGCCGATGTCATGCAGTCCCTCCCTCGCGGAATCTCTGTCACAAGCTGTCAGTAATATGGGGCTATGGGTTTATTCGTTACATACCTCGCTTACCGCCACGGGAAGAAAAAAGGGCAGCGACGTGCCGCCAGATCAGATGCGTGGAATTCTGATTCGAATTATGAATCAGATGATGAATGTCACGACTGTGGTTACTTGTCTAGCCAGCACGATGGCGAAGGCCAGTGTCCTTCATATGACTAGTTGCTAGGCCCACTCGTCGTCGAGGAAGTTGGTGAAATCTTCAGTCCAGGTTGCGTAATGAGGCCAAATGCCTTCAACCCAGTCATGTGCAGTGTCATGATCAACGTTCTCGTGGCGCATGTACCAGGCCTTCAGAATGAGACCAGTGCGGCTGCGTCCACCGTGACAATGAATGAGAACTTCACGGCCTTCGCGAAGGAACGCATCGATTGAGTCAACAGCGTCTTTCACGATTGAGTTCAGATGAGTATTGCGATCATCTTTATCGATGAGGTAGAACTCGCGTCGATAGGGAAGGTGCTCTAAACGTCCGTATGTGCGACACAGTGAAATGACGCCCATGTTGGAATCTGCAGATGGTGCGCCAGTCATGTTGCTTGCAAAGATTCCTGCATCGTGCAGCATCGTTGGTTTGATGACAGATTCAAGTGGGGTCTCGCGTTTTGGTGGGAGGCCAAGGAGGCGGTGCGCTGTATCGAGCAATGTGCCAATGGTGTACTTCTTGATAGTTCCATCTGGTTGGCGCACACTGCCGTTTACATACGTAGTCCAACGAGAAGGGATCTGCTGGATTCCGTAGAGCGCGCCGGCAATTGCACCAGTGACGGCTGCAACGGTGTCGGCATCATCGCCAAGGTTTACTGCGGTAGTAATAGCTTCTTCGAACGACGATGTGTTTCGAACACACCAGATGGCTTGTGCGATACATGTCCATACTGAACCGTTGCCGGGGTAGCCAGGAAGGGTTGGGTTCCATTGATCACTCAACATGTCGGCGTAGATGTCGTGCTGTGGGCCACTCACGATGTCAAGAATGTCGACAAATGAGTCATCGAATGAGCCAGAGATGATGATGCGACGAATGAGTTCAGCAACAATGGCCGCACCGTACGAGGCACCTTCTTCGTAATGCGTGAGATCAGACTGTTGGCGAGCAATCTTTGCTGTCCTCGGGGCACCCCATCGAACACCAGCAATAGCAATTGGCACGATACGCATGACGGAGCCATTACCTGCTGACTGGCCGAGGTATACGTGTGCTTCTTCTGCTGCAGTTAAGTAGTCAGAGTGGCTCAGTGAGACGCGAGTGGTGTTTCCAATGTCGCGTGCAGTTTCTGCCCATGCTTTGAAGTGATTCCATGTTGTTTCTGGATCAAACTTTCCATCGACAAGTGATTCAGCAAGGGCGAGAGCCATTTGTGTGTCATCGGTGAATTCACCTGGTGCCCAATTGAAACTGCCACCACCAACGAGTTCACCTGTGCCGCTGACAACTGGAGTAGGGAAGGTACGCAAGTATGTGCCGGGCTCATCGAATTCAAATGGAGCGCCGAGGGCATCGCCAACTGCGGTTCCGGCTAGTGCGCCAAGAATGGCATGCAGTTGACGTCGGGTGAGGTTTCGGGGATCGAGTGGTTCTTTTGTTATCTGTGTCATGGGGCCTCCGTGGTGTTAGGCGAATAGGGTATGACAGACTATAAACGGAGGGTGTGTGGGGGTTCTCGAAAGCCTTGCTGGAATTGGCTTTTGCGATAAAAGCAAAAGCCCCGCGGTTTACACCGCGAGGCTGTTACCCGGAATCGTCAACCCAAGAACTAAATCTTAGGGCTGGCAATTTCTATATTGACCTTGTCACTTCAAAGCTAAGTGTATACGAAAAAAACAGAGGCGGAACCTTGCGGTTCCGCCTCTGACTAGTTGGCCTGTCCTGCGTTGTCAATGCAGTAGAGCTGTGCACAAGCACCGCCGTTTGTTTTGTGAGGAGCCGACGAGCGGAATTGAACCGCTACCTTTGAAGTGACAAGATCAATGTGCTACCACTACACCACATCGGCCTCAACAGTTATGTGTGAATCAGGTTTTGATTTTGGAAAGAGAATGGCCCGACGCTTTCGCATCGGGCCATTGACGGGTTTGTGTACTTATAAGTGTACCGAGAGGTACTGCTGGTGGAAAGAGAACTTAGGAGTTCAAGATTGCGATGACATCGTTATGCAACGCGGTGTTGGTGGAGATGGCAGAGTCGGCGCGCCAGTTAGGTGTGCCTGTTCGGTCTGTCAATGTTCCGCCTGCTGCCTGAACGATGGGGACTAAGGCTGCAATGTCGTAGGGCTCGAGTCCGATTGCATCAACTGCGATATCAACTGCACCTTGAGCGACCAACATGTGTTGCCAGAAGTCGCCAAAGCCGCGGACACGTTTCACGGTTTGTGTAAGTCGTGCAATGTTCTGGCTTTTGCCGGCACTGTTCCATGCATCGTTTGCCGTAATAGACAGGTGAGAGTCATAGAGAGAAGTGACATCACTGACATGAATGGCGTGTCCGTTGCAAAATGCTCCACTGCCTTCGTAGCCCCACCAACGAGTTGCCATTGCGGGAGCAGAGACAACACCAAGTACGGGGCCGCGGTCGCGATGCACGAGACCAATCAAGGTTGCCCATACGGGAACACCACGTACGAAGTTTGATGTGCCGTCGATGGGGTCAATGACCCATGTGTATTCTCCATCGCCACCAGAGCCATGTTCTTCTCCGTACCAGGCGTGGTGAGGGCGTTGCGCACGAATGAGATCCATGATTAGGGTTTCAGTTCCGCGGTCTACTTCGGTGACTTCGGTTTGGTTTGCTTTGAGGTCAACAGTGAAATTGCGAGCTGCGAAGCGGGGGAGAGTGAGCGCGTCAGCAGCATCGGCAAGTGACAACGCGAATTGCAGTTCAGCTGCGAGGTTTATTGCGTTCGAAGTCATAGCCACACGCTATTGCATGAAGCGGGTGACGGTGGCGGTAATTCCGGCAGCGTCGAGGCCGTAACGGGCGAGAATCACGTCGGGCTTGTTATGTGGGATGAACTGCGTGGGAACACCAAGTGACTCAACGCGAGTTGCGGGGTTCAGTGCATGAATTGCAGTTGCAATAGATGCGCCGATGCCGCCATCAAGAATTCCGTCTTCGACAGTAAGGACTGTGGTGTGTGATGCAGCCAGTGAAATCATGGCAGGGTCTAATGGTGCACAGCAACGAACATCAATGAGAGTTGCGTTGATACCAGCAGCAGTAAGTGACTCGAGTGCCTTTTCTGCAGCGCCGACCATTTTGCCGATAGCAAGAATTGCGATGCGGCCATCGCCAGTTGCGAGTGTGTGCGAGGTGGTGCCAGAACCGATTGCAGCATTGCCAACGGAACGTGCGGTGCCTTTCGGATAGCGAATAACAACGGGGCCACTGCTTGACAGGGTCATTGCGTCGTGGAGCATCTGTTGCAGTTCTTCAAGGCATGACGGTGCAAGAACGCGCATGCCAGGAACTTTGGAAAGAAGTGCCATGTCGTAGACACCGTGATGGCTTGGGCCGTCGTCGCCAGTGATGCCTGCGCGGTCGAGACAAAAGACAACAGGGAGACGATGCAATGCAACGTCGTAGACAACTTGATCCCATGCGCGCGAGAGGAATGTGGAATACAAAGCAACGACTGGGCGTAAACCACCCATGGCCATTCCGGCTGCCGCAGTTACTGCATGTTGTTCTGCAATGCCAACGTCGAAAAACCGGTCTGGGTATTTCGCTTGAAAATCAAGAAGCCCAGTTGGGCCTGGCATTGCAGCTGTGATTGCGACAACGCGCGGATCAGTGGCAGCTTCACGCAAGAGTGCTTCACTGAATGCACCGGTGTAACCAGCGACTGCAGTTTTTGCTGGACCATCGATGGGGTCGAACTTTGGTGTGTCGTGCAGATGCTTTTCGTCATCATCTTCAGCAGGTGAATAGCCCTGGCCTTTATGTGTAAGAACGTGCACAACAATGGGGCCTTCGTCTGTGCGGGCAAGGGCAGCGTTGAAGGCTTTTTCAAGTTCTGCAATGTTGTGACCGTCGAAGGGGCCAATGTATTGAATACCAAGAGCCTCGAAAAAAGCTGGTGGTTGCAAAAACTCGCGCACAGCAGCTTTGAATGCTTCCATTCCTTGTTCTGCTTGTTTACCAACAACAGGAATGTCTCGTAAGAATGCTTCGATCTTGCGTTGGCGTCGCACATAAATCGGATTCTGACGAATCTTTGTCAGACCGCGCGACAATTTATTATTCACTCGATCAGAGAGAGTGACCGCTTCCTTTGCTTCAGCTTCAAATCCTGCAGCTGAAGTGAGGTTAGAAATTGTGGGTGCGTAACTGCGGCCGTTGTCGTTCAGCACAATGATGACGCGAGTCTTTGAATGACCAAGGTTGTTCAGCGCTTCGTACGCCATGCCGCCAGTCATAGAGCCATCACCGATGACAGCGACGATGTGTCGGTGTGGTGCAACACCGGCATCACGCGCAATAGCTAAACCATGCGCATATGACAAGACAGTAGATGCATGACTGTTTTCAATGAAGTCATGGCGTGACTCTTCGCGGTTCGGGTATCCGGAGATTCCGTCTTGTTGACGCAATGCAGCAATGCCCGCTTTTCGGCCAGTGAGAATTTTGTGCACATATGCCTGATGGACGGTATCCCACAAGATTGGGTCTGTCGGGCTTTCTCTGAAGAGAGCGTTGTCAGTTCATCTGCCGTGAGGCCACGAAGGTCGGCCGGTTGGGAAATGCGGTCGAGAATCGCCATGGGTTCCAAGGCTATCTCTCGGGGTCGTTACGACCCCAGTGACAACAACTACGGTGCCCATATGGCTGACATCTTTGATCTGAACGGAAAAGTGGCTTTGGTCACTGGTGGTAATGGGGGCATTGGGCTTGGTATGGCGCGTGGCCTTGCAAGTCGCGGGTGCGATATTGCAATCTGGGGCACAAATGCCACGAAGAATGCAACGGCTCGAGCAGAACTTGAAGCAATGGGAGTACGTGTGGCGGATTTCATTTGTGATGTGGGTGACCAATCACAAGTAGAGGCCGCATTTGTTGCAACGGTGGAATCGTTGGGTCGCGTTGATTCGTGTTTCGTGAACGCGGGTGTTGGTGGCCGTGCGGAAAGTTTTGTTTCTATGACTGATGACGAATGGCATCGTGTGATGCGCGTGAACTTAGATGGTGCGTTTTATACGGCTCAAGTTGCGGTGCGTCATATGGTGGCTGCGGGTAACGGCGGGGCAGTGGTGTTCACGACATCTGGTTCTGCGTATTACGGCCAAGCACGTGGGCAGCATTACGGAGCATCAAAGGCTGGCGTGATTTCCATGACGAAGGCGATTGCAGTGGAACATGCACGTCATGGCATTCGATGCAATGCAATTTTGCCTGGCTGGATTGAAAGTGAAATGACAGAAGCCGCATTGGGCTGGGATACGTTCATTGCAAAAGTGTTGCCACGTGTGCCGTTGCGCAGGTGGGGAGACCCAAATGACTTTTCAGGAATAGCTGCGTACTTTGCAAGCGATGCAAGCAAGTATCACACTGGCGATGTAATCACCATTGATGGCGGCTACCACAGCTTCTAGCAACTACGGCGTGTTGCTTGTGGGGTGTGCGGAGCGAAACTGTTCAAACTTGGCGTCGAGGCGTCGTTGATTCCATGCGTGTAATAAGCCACCAAGAATAAATCCACCGGCAAGGGCAATGATTCCACCGATGCCGTCAACCCAATAATGGTTTCCAGTAACAACGATGCAGAACAAGGTAAGTGCTGGGTACAGCAACACTGCGGCGCGGATCCATTTGCGACGTGCAAGCGGCCAGATAGCAAACGCGCACCATGACGCCCACCCAATATGAAGGCTTGGCATGGCTGCGAATTGGTTGGAACGTTTTGCAACGCCACCAGAATCAAAGTCCCATGGTCCGCCGTAGACCTTCAACGTGTCGACAAATCCGAATTCGGTTGCGCCGTTGTAGTTGCGCAATTTTGTAGGAATGCAGTCACCTCCGAAAGTTGTTCTCACGGTTTCCTGGCCGGCAACGACAACGGTTGCAGTGCCGGGACATGGGGCATCAAGAAGGCGTGGCGGCATTAGCGGAAATAAGGCGAATCCGATTATGGCAAGACCAGTCATGGCGGCCAGTGCATTGCGAAACATGGGAAAGACATCTTTGCGGCGGTGGAGGAGGACGAAGAACACTCCAATGGTGACGGCAAAATGGGCGGTGCCGTAGTACGTGTTCATGAGCTGTATGAACCATTTATATGAATAACGCGAATGGACCCGAACCGGTTACGGGTGAGCGAATAGATGAAATAGAACGCCCCCATGATGAGGACTTCTTTCCACCACCATGTGCGGTGCTGACGGACCTCGTCTGGCACAGGGGTGGGGGTGTCATCGGTCATGATGTCTCTACATTAGGTCGCACAGCGCTGGGGCTCATGCCGTCAGTAGGCTTGGGAAGGTGAGCCTTATTGATCTGTCACATGAGTTCGATTCCAGCGTTTTGTCGCGGGTACTAGCAAAGGGGCGGTCCACTGGGGCCGGGTTCTCCGAGGTGTTTATTGAAGATAAACGCTCGATGGGAGCAAGCCTTGACGATGGGTTGGTTGAGCAAGTCTCAAGTGGCCGTGATTCCGGTGCTGGTATTCGCGTCATTAATGGTGAGACCACAGGTTTTGCCTACACAGCAGATTTGTCTGAAGCGGGGCTGTTGGCCGCTGCGGGTGCCGCGGCTGCTGCTGCAAGTAGCGGTGATGGTGGAACGCACACCGTTTCTTTAGGAACTGCAAAGCGTCACCCAGTGAACACCGTGCGCATTGCGCCACAGAGCGTGCCGAAAGCACGCAAAGTTGAACTGCTGATGATTGCTAATGATGCAGCACGCGGAATCGATTCAAGCATTGTGCAAGTGTCGGCTGGGTATTCCGATGCAACACGTCGCATTCTGATTGCAAACTCCGATGGAGTTTTTGCAACAGATGAACAAGTACGCACCATCTTTCGCGTCAGCGCAGTTGCTAACGGCGACGCAGGAATGCAAACCGGATACGACTCATTAGGTCACACCATTGGGTTTGAATTGTTTGAAGAAGAAAACATTGCTGAATTGGCAGAGCGCGCAGCTCGCCAGGCTGTTACCAAATTGCGTGCACGTCCTGCACCAAGTGGTGCGTTGCAAGTTGTGATCAAGTGCGGATCAGGTGGAGTGTTATTTCACGAAGCATGTGGTCATGGTTTGGAAGCAGACCTTGTTGCGCGTGGTGCAAGTGTGTATGCAAACCGCGTAGGTGACCAAGTAGCATCGCCACTGGTAACTCTGGTTGATGATGGCACCATGAGTCGCGAGTGGGGCGCAATTGGAATTGATGACGAAGGTCATGAAAGCCAGCGCAATGTTTTGATTGAAGATGGTGTGCTTACTGATTACATGTGGGATCACATTCGTGCCAATAAAGAAGGCCGTGCACCAAGTGGTAACGGACGTCGCCAAAG
>JAPKZY010000093.1 GCA_026393535.1 Actinomycetota bacterium
ACTTGCACCCGCGTAATGGTGGTGACTTGTTGTCAGCAGAAATTGCTGCAGCAAAAGATTTAGGAATTCGTTTTCACCCCACGCGTGGCTCTATGTCGTTGTCGCAAAAAGATGGCGGACTACCACCCGATGATGTGGTGCATGAAGATGATGAGATTCTTGCGTTCTCGAAAGAAGCTGTCGATAAGCATCACGACCGTTCCTTTGGTGCCATGACACGCATTGCTCTTGCACCCTGCTCACCATTTAGCGTTACGAAAGATCTCATGATTCGCTCAGCTGAACTTGCTGAATCACTTGATGTTCGCTTGCATACACATTTTGCAGAAAACGCTGAAGACGATGATTTTTCCATCGCCACATTTGGTTGCAGACCCTTTGAATACTTGAAGGAAGTTGGCTGGCTAAGTGATCGCACATGGGTGGCGCATTGCGTCATGCCAAATCACGACGAGGTTCAAGCACTTGGTGCTGCTGGTATTGGTGCTGCGCACTGCCCAAGCAGCAACCTCATTCTTGCGTCGGGAATTTCACCAGTTGTTGAATTGCGCAAAGCTGGAGTGCACGTGGGCCTCGGTGTTGACGGTTCTTCAAGTGCTGACTCTGGCAGTTTGTGGCTTGAAGCACGTCAGGCAATGTTGCTTGCCAAATTAAAGAACGGTGCTGATGCAGCAGATGCACGTATGGCATTGGAAGTTGCAACCATTGGTGGTGCTGGATGTCTTGGCCGTATCGGCGAAATTGGTCAATTACAAGTCGGCATGGTGGGCGACGTAGCAATTTGGGACCTCACTGGTATTCAATTCGCGGGCGCAATTGCTGACCCGATTGAAGCATGGCTTCGTTGTGGCCCAACATCTGCACGAGACACAATTGTGCACGGCAAGGCTGTTGTGCGAAATAGAGAGTTAGTCAGCACCAAGGTGAATGAGATGATGACTACTCACACACGCATCGCCACAAAGATGCAGCAACTCAACAAATAATGTTGCACGCATTCCTCTTGTCATTCGGAGTCATCTTCGTTGCCGAACTAGGCGACAAGAGCCAATTGATGGCTCTTGCATTTGCAACGCGTTATAAAACAGTGCCAGTACTGATTGCAATTACTTTGGCAACGGGCATTGTGCATCTCTTCTCAGTCGCTCTTGGCGGAGTTATTGGTACGGCACTGCCAACAAAACTCATCAGCATTGTTGGCGCTATTGCTTTTGTTGGTTTCGGAATTTGGACTTTACTCGGTGATGAACTAACTGAAAAAGACAAAGAGAGCACGAAAGTCTCATCGAAGAACATCATCATTGCTGTCGGCACAGTGTTCTTCTTGGCAGAACTTGGCGACAAGACAATGCTTGCAACTGTCACTCTTGCAACGACTGAAGGTCTTGTAGGCACGTGGGCTGGCTCAACTGTTGGCATGGTTGTCGCCGATGGTCTCGCAATTGCAGTTGGCAAAGCACTCGGTGATCGATTGCAAGCAAAGACTGTGCGAATTGCATCATCAATCGCTTTCTTTGTCTTTGCAGCCATCATGTTCGCTGACGCACTGCGCTAACGGCGTAACCTCCACGTATGCGTTTATTTGGTGAAGTTCTTGTGACCATGTTGGTCATTCTGGATCCTCCTGGAAACGTGCCAATTTTCTTGGCAGTTACACAACGGTTGTCTGATAAAGAACGTCATCGCGCTGCGTTTATGGCCGTGGGAACTGCATTCTTCGTCATCTCACTTTTCGCAGTTGGTGGACGCACAGTTCTTGATTACTTGAATGTCTCTGTTCCTGCATTGCAGGGTGCTGGTGGGTTACTGCTTCTCCTCGTCGCATTGCAGTTGTTGTATGGCAAAGGCAGTAGCGAAGATAATTACGAAGTGGCTTCGCCGGAACAGCGCACTTCTATTGCGATGGTTCCTTTGGGAACACCATTACTTGCTGGGCCCGGTGCCATTGTTGCCACGATTGTGTTCTTTGGAAAAGCTGAAGGGTCTGCTGAATGGTTCAGTGTTGTCGCAGCTATTGCATGTGCACTCGCCGTGTCTCTGATTACATTGCGATTTAGTGGACTAGTACGGAGAATTATTCGTCCAGCCGGCGTGGTGTTACTCGCTCGAGTAGCAGGCATGTTGCTTGCTGCCATTGCAGTGCAGATGATTGCTGACTCAGTGACGGCGTTTTTTCACGCCGCGTGAAGCAAGAAGTCTGACGTCGTTCATTCTGTGCAATGTAGAGTGGCGATGTGTTAGTAGATGCAGCGACATATATCGATGGTGTGAGATCTCATGAAGTCGAACCCGGTAACGGATTCACGTGGGTGGGGCTTCTTGATCCCAAAGTAGATGAGATTCAGGACTACCAACAGAAGTTCTCGCTGCATTCACTGGCAGTAGAGGACGCCGTTTTAGGACGTCAACGTCCAAAACTTGATGTGTACCCGCGCCATTCGTTTTTAATCCTTAAGACAGTGATGTTTGATACGGGAACATCACGAATTGTTGTGGGTGATATTGGTGTGTTCATCAATGAAAAATTCGTAGTTATAGTCAGACATGGTGATGCAATTCCGATGCGTTCAATTCGGGCAGATCTAGAACAGCATCCAGAGCGTCTAAAAGAGGGGTCAACTTCAGTACTTCACGAGGTTCTTGACCGACTAGTGGACCAGTACATAGACGTGGCATGGAATCTTCAAGAAGATGTTGAAAGTTTGGAAGACATGGTCTTTGATGATGAGATTCCAGCGCCCTCTGCGCGGTTGTACACAGTGAAACGTGAGCTACTTGAGTTCAGACGAGCTGTGTATCCATTAATCGAGCCACTGAACAGACTTGCCTCAAGTGAGGTGCCTCATATTGACTCTCAGTTTGCACCGCAGTTTGCTGACGTGCGTGACCATCTCATGAAAGTGATTGATGATGTGAACACAATGAACGACCTGATGGAAGCTGCGCTACATGCCAACCTTGCACTTATTCAAGTGCAACAAAATGTTGATATGAGAAAAATTTCAGCGTGGGTGGGCATTGGCGCAGTTCCCACAATGGTGGCCGGAATTTATGGAATGAACTTTGAGAATCTTCCAGAACTGCAGTGGAAGTACGGTTATTACGTAGTTCTTGGTGCGCTAGCTGCTGTATCAGCGGGTTTGTTCCGCGTGTTCCGCAGGAACAACTGGCTCTAAGAGCCCCAGCGGGATTGGCCGAAGCGATAACCAACGCTGCGTACAGTTTGAATCAGGTTGGCGTGTTCTTCACCAAGTTTTGCGCGAAGACGACGAACATGAACGTCAACGGTGCGAGCACCGCCGTAGTACTCATAACCCCACACGCGTGACAGAAGCATTTCGCGAGTGAAGACTTTGCCGGGGTTCTGCGCAAGGAATTTCAACAATTCGTATTCCATGAAAGTCAAGTCGAGTGCGTGACCGTTGAACGTTGCTTGGTATGTCTCAAGGTTCAGAATCAGGCCAGAGTGTTCAACAAGTTCTGGACGCAAGCCACTTTCTGTGCTGGAAAAGAGATGACGTAGTCGTGCTTCTAACTCACGAGGATGAAATGGCGTGAGGCAGAAGTCGTCAAACAAGTCATCACGCAGTTCAAGATCACCAAGTTGCGTGCCAGATACGAGAACAATTACAGAATCAACTGCGTTGTCACGTTTGCGTAATGCACGAGCAAATGCCCATGCGTTTTCTGGGTCTTCATCACATGTGATGATTGCGCCCATCCAGCCAGCTTGAGGCTCGCACTTGCCGGCTTCGTCTGCGCCAGACACAGCCTTCCAGCGGTAGCCACCTAAATCAAGGGTGCGCGCTAAATCGGGAGTGGGGTTCGCAGGGAACACAACAATCATGTCGGAAGTAGCCATCAGCGGGGTTACAACGACTTGAGGTAGCGATTGAGTTCGAACGGGGTGACTTGAGTTTTGTACTCGCGCCATTCATGACGCTTGTTACGAAGGAACCATTCAAAGATGTGCTCACCAAGAGCTTCTTGAACAAGTTCAGATGTCTCCATCACTTTGAGCGCGTCATTTAACGATTGTGGCAATTGACGAATGCCCAACTTGTCTAGTGCAGCATCATCCATCTCGAACAAGTTGGCATCAGCCTCTGGCTCTAGTTCGTATCCCTCGCGAATGCCTTTCATGCCGGCCGCAAGAATGACAGAGAAGGCAAGGTACGGGTTACACGCTGGGTCTGGTGAGCGGTATTCAATGCGAGTTGCACTGACGCTTCCACGCTTTGGAATTGGTACACGAATAAGGCCACTGCGGTTGTTGCGTGCCCAACTGATGTGAACAGGTGCTTCGAAACCAGGCACGAGGCGCTTGTAACTATTTACTGTTTGGTTGGTGACGGCAGTGATTTCAGCGGCGTGACGCAACAGGCCAGCCATGAATGATTTTGCGACTGGTGACAAGTTGTTCGGGTCGTCTGCTGAATAGAACGCATTGGTGTCGCCGGAGAACAATGACAAATGCAAGTGCATGCCGGAACCTTGAACACCTTCAAGCGGCTTTGGCATGAACGTGGCGTGCACGTTGTTCATTGCTGCAATTTCTTTCACGATCATGCGGAAAGTCATCACGCTGTCAGCCATGGAAAGAGCATCAGTATGACGAAGGTCTATTTCTTGCTGACTAGGTGCGTCTTCGTGGAACGAGTATTCAACAGGAATTCCCATTGTCTCGAGTGTGCGAATTGTTTGCTTGCGCAGTGATGAAGCAACGTCGGTTGTAGTGAGGTCGAAGAAACCACCTTCATCGAGTGGCACAGGAATTTGTCCGCGTACAGGAGGCTCGAAGTAGAAGTACTCCATGTCAGGTGCGATAAGGAATTCATATCCCATTGCGCGTGCGGCATCGAGATTGCGACGCAACACTTGGCGAGGGTCACCTTCAAAAATAGAACCATCAAGATTGCGAACATCGCAGATGACACGAGCTTCTGCAGCTTTGTTGTCAACCCATGGAAGAATTTCAAATGTGTTCGGATCCGGTACGGCAAGAACGTCTGCTTCTTGAATACGGGAATACCCGTCGATAGAAGAACCATCGAAGCTCATGCCGTCTTCAAGAGCATTTTCTAGTTCAGCTGGGCTGATGGCGAAGCTCTTCAATGTGCCGAGGACATCGGTGAACCAGAGGCGTACGAGGCGCACTCCGCGCTCTTCGACGGTGCGCAATACATAGTCGCGGTGTTGGTCCATCATGTCGCTCATCTCTTCAGTCTGCCGTGAGGCGGGTCATAGGGCTACTTGTAATGAAAAACGGGGGGCACAAGTCCCCCCGTTTCCCGTAATTATTGGTTGTGGCTTAGCCGCAAACGGTCTCAAGGATGAGACGTGTGACCGTATATGGGTCAATGTTTGCGTTCGGGCGACGGTCTTCTGCATAACCCTTTTGGTCGCGAGCAACCTGCCAGGGGATACGTACAGATGCGCCACGGTTCGAGACTCCGTATGA
This sequence comes from Actinomycetota bacterium, assembly GCA_026393535.1. Classification (GTDB taxonomy): domain Bacteria; phylum Actinomycetota; class Acidimicrobiia; order Acidimicrobiales; family Ilumatobacteraceae; genus UBA2093. The sequence goes on from JAPKZY010000093.1 coordinate 5,462, forward strand.
GTACTTGTTCCATGGAGCTGTTTCGTGCTTACCGGTCAGGCGGCTCTGAATGTCGTGACCGTAGTTCTCGACATGTTCCATGACGCGGGTACCAAGCTTCTCGCATGCTTCGATGATGGCTGGGTAGCCCTCACGCATTGCTTTAGTTGAGAAGTTGGTGTGTGCGCCAGCGCCGTTCCAGTCGCCCT